>CANBTK010000038.1 GCA_947372365.1 Flavipsychrobacter stenotrophus
TTATTGATGAGCTGAAAGAAACCACGCACGACGAGAATAGACAGATTATTAGCCATTGCCAAAACCCGTTAATTAAGTATTAATGAACCTTTCCTTTCTGGAATACCTCGCATTCTTTTTTGAGACAACGGTCTTCCTGTACGGGACATCGTTGTTGATTCTGTATGCGGTGTTGGCTATACTTTCTTTCATGGGCATAAGGCTCTACCTGAGGAAGGAAAGTTACACAGACTATTCCATGATTGTGGCATCGCCATTGGCACCGGGTATATCGGTAGTAGCGCCTGCATTTAATGAGGCCGTGACCATTATTTCCAACGTGCGTTCGCTGCTTACGCTTGACTACCCTAAGTATGAGATTGTAATTGTAAATGATGGCAGCACCGATGATACGCTGGAAAAGCTTGTGGCGGAATTCTCGCTGGTAAAGGTTGACTATGCCTACGATGCCAAGCTGATGTCTAAGCCCATAAGGGGTGTTTACAAATCGACCAATGATGCCTATGCCAAGCTGATGGTGGTAGACAAGGAGAATGGTAAATCAAAAGCCGATGCTACCAATGCCGGTATCAATGTTTGCTCATTCCCTTACTTCCTGTGTACCGATGTGGATTGCATATTGCATGAACAGACATTGCAGCGGCTTATAAAGCCTATAATGGAAGATACCGTGCACCGGGTAATAGCAACAGGCGCTACACTCAGGCTGTCAAACTCATGCGAGGTAGACGGTGGGGTTATCACAAAAATCCGTGCACCCCGTAAGTTCCTGGCCCGTTTTCAGGAGATGGAATATATCCGGGCATTTGTATTGGGTAAAATGGGCTGGAGCTACATTAACGCAGTCCCCAATGTATCGGGCGGCCTGGGCATGTTTGATAAAGAGATAGCAGTAAAGGCAGGTGGCTATGACCCAATATCCTTTGGTGAGGATATGGAGCTGCTGATGCGAATGAACAGGTACACCAAGGAGAATAAGATTAATTCTGCAGTACGCTATGTGCCTATGACCCTTTGCTGGACAGAAGGCCCTACCACACTGAAAATATTTGCCCGCCAGCGCACCCGCTGGGGCAGGGGGCTCATACAGCTCATGTGGGCGCACCGCAAAATGATGTTCAACAGCCGTTATGGCAAAGTGGGCCTCATTACATTCCCATATAACTTTTTCTTTGAGCTTTGTGCGCCCCTGGTTGAGTTCCTGGGTGTCTTATATTACATATATATAGCCTTTTTCGGTAACGTAAACTGGCCATACGCCATTATCCTGCTTATATTTGTCTATACCTATTCGGTAATGATATCAACCTTTGCAGTATTGTGGGACCAGCTTACCTTCCAGTATTATAAGACCTGGGGCGATGTGGTGCGCGTTTGCGCTATGGTATTTATTGAGATGCTGGTGTACCACCCACTCATTGTCTTTTTTGCATTAAGGGGCTATTACTTTTTCTTGACAAACCGTAAACATTCATGGGGTAATATGCAAAGGCAGGGCTTTAAACAAGCACAGCCAGCAAAAGTTACCACACCGGCAACATAAGGCTACACGACACAATGAAGGCTATATCACGTTTTTTTACAAGCGGTGTTTTTTGGGAGACAATTGGTGATTTTTACCAGCACGGGGTTTTCGTGTATGGTACGTCGCTGCTTTTTGCCTATGGCCTGTTAGCTATCATGTCCCTTATTTCCATACGCAGGTACATGAGGAAAAACGCCGTTGCCGACCTGAACATATTGGTGGAGTCGCCGCTGGCACCGGGTATATCTGTGATAGCGCCGGCCTTCAATGAAAGTGTAACGATCGTGCAAAACGTAAGGTCGCTGCTCACATTTAACTATCCCAAGTTTGAGGTAATCATTATCAACGATGGCAGTACCGACGATACGCTGGAAAAGTTGGTGGCGGAATTTGATATGGAGCATGTGGAGTACGCCTTTCGTGCCAAACTGAACTGCCAGCCCATACTGCGTGTTTTTAAATCAACGAACCCGGCCTATGAAAAGCTGATGGTGATAGATAAGGTAAACGGTAAGAGTAAGGCAGATGCGTCTAATGCCGGCATCAACCTGTCGTCTTACGACTACTTCCTGTGTACCGACGTGGATTGTATCCTGGAAAAAGATACCCTGATAAAGCTCATCAAGCCATTTATGGATGAGGAGACTACCAAGATAAAAGAAATAGGCGAGCCATGCGGCGAGTGTGGCTTCCAGCATATTGTAGAAGATTACAAAAGGGTTATTGCCTCGGGCGCTACATTGCGTATGGTGAACTCATGCGATGTGGATGGTGGTTTAATAACCCGTGTGCGCCCGCCCAAAAGGTTTTTGCCCCGCTTTCAGGAAATGGAGTACATCCGCGCCTTTGTACTGGGCAAGATGGGCTGGGATTTGATTAACTCCGTACCCAACGTATCAGGCGGCCTGGGTATGTTTGATAAAGAAATTGCGGTTAAAGCAGGGGGCTATGACTCAAAGTCATTTGGCGAGGATATGGACCTTATTACCCGTATGTGCAGCCTTATGAAGGCCAATGACAGGAAATATGCGGTAAGGTATGTACCTGAAACACTTTGCTGGACAGAAGGCCCTACCACGCTAAAAGTATTTGGCAGGCAGCGGTCCCGCTGGGCACGTGGCCTGGCCCAGATCATGAGCATACACCGCAAAGTGTTGTTCAACCCGCGCTTCGGCAGGCTGGGCCTTATTGTATTTCCCTATAACTTCTTTTTTGAGCTTTTAGCGCCCCTTATTGAGTTTACGGGTATACTTTACTACATCTACCTTATCTGGACCGGGCAAATCAACTGGCCATATGCAGTTATCCTTATCGTTTTCGTATATACCTATTCTGTAATGATTACCACCCTGGCATTGCTTTGGGACCAGATAACCTTTAAGTATTACAAGACATGGGGAGAGGTGATAGGGCTGTGCATGATGGCTTTCCTGGAGCCGTTTGTGTACCATCCGCTCATTTTGTTTTTCTCCCTTAAAGGCTATTTTAATTTCGTTACAGGCAGGAAGCACGTGTGGGGTAATATGCAGCGGCAGGGCTTTGGTACACAGCAAAAAAAGAAAACAGAGCCAAATATCGCCCAATAATCAAAATCTGGTTATATTTGGGGCGAAATTCAAAAAATATTGATAACCTTAAAAACAAAAAAACAACAACTATAAGTAACACGCGATCTCACAACTACCAAAAACACTATCAACACAACTAAAAAATCTCACAACAACTACCTTTAAAAACTATCAAACAAAACAATCTCACAACTACTTTAAGCACTATCAACACAACTATTACTTGTTGCCCTATCACAACAAAAACAACTAACTAACTAACGACCATTAAATTTCTACAACATGCTTACCAAAGTTTCGAAGCTAGCGCTTTCGCTGCTACTGCTGTGTACGTGTATAAACGTGAACGCACAGTGGCTTAAAAAATTTGAATCCTCCGACAACCTCTACCAGGAGGCAAAACGTGAAATTGACCTGAAGCACTACCAGAAGGCTATAGGCATATGTAACAAAGCGCTGGATATTTCGCCAAAAAACCTTGATATTGTGTTGCTTCGCGGCCGGGCCTATTCGCTTGGCGGCAAGATAGATAGCGCAAGGGTAGACCTGAACCACGTAATAGAGAAAAACCCGAAATACAGGGATGCGTACATATACCTCGTAAACATGGAGGCTATTGCGTGTAACTACATACAGGCAATAGAGTATGCCGATATGGGTTTAAAATACTTCCCTAATGACCGCGACCTGCTGCTCAAAAAGCTGGACGTTTACAATAAAGAAGGCGACTGGATAGAAAGCAATAAGCTGGCTGACTACCTTTTCGACAGGTTCTCAAACGACCCCTTTATCCGCACTGTGTACCTGGAGTATAAGCTGAGCCATGCGAGGCAGTATTCGCACAAGGGGTATATAGAAATAGCCAAGCGCGCCTACGAATCCGTGCTGGAGCAAGACCCGCTGAACAAAGAAGCCATGCAGGCTGTATATAACCTTGACGTAAGGTCAGGCAACTACACCAGCTCCCTGGCATCAACCAACAGGGCATTGCAGGCAACGCCAAATTCTTACGAATTCCTGATGAAGAAAGTAGGCATACTAGATGCCATGTCGAAATACGTAGAGGCTATTGAGGTGATAGAAAAGCTGGAAAAGCTTTACCCTAACGACCCTGAAGTTCGTAAGCTGGGTTCTTACATGCGTATGCAGGCAGGCAGGTACTATATGAATACCGACCCATACCTGCAGTTCCAGGGCATACTGGTTAAAGAGCCAGGCAACAGGGATGCGCTAAACTATGTCATCAATATTGCGAATAGCAGGGGCTTATGGGAAGATGCACTTAGCTGGGTGAACGTGGGCCTGAAAAAGTACCCAGGCGACAGGGACTTGTCTAACAAGAAGCTGGGCATACTCATGAGCATGAAGAGCTATGGTGCAGCATCGGTACTGGCCGAAAACGTCTATAAAGCTAACCCGACCCCTGATAATAAGCAGACTTTTGTGGAGTTGAAAACTGCAAGCGCAAGGACTTATATAGCTGAGCAGGATTACGACAAAGCAATTGAAGACCTGAGGGGAGTTCAGAAATACGACAAATCGAACAAGGATGCAGCGGCTATGATCGTTAACGCATATGTGCAGCAAAAAAGGTATGACGAAGCCATACGCACACTTGACGAAGCGCTGACTTACTACCCTGGCGACGAAGGGCTGCTGTTTAAAAAGGCAGGCATACTGGAGTCTTACCAGCACTATAGCGAAGCAGCACAAATATCGAAGGACCTATTGCAGAAATACCCTGATAAAAGGCATTACCTGATGAGCTTTGTAGAGCAATCACTTGCCGCAGGCAGGCAGTCATTGGCTTATGACGATTACTCCAGCACTACTACTATACTGAAAGAAGTTTTAGAAAAGCAGCCAGATAACCTGGATGCCCTTAACTACCTGATTAATATCGAAACTGCGTTCAAACAATACGATACAGCGATTGCTTACTCCGACCAGGCATTGCATTACTACCCCGATTCAAAAGACCTGTTGTTCAAAAAGGCCTCTATTTATGCCGATGCGCATAAATTCAAAGATGCCTACACTATATCTGGTACCTTGCACAGCGAATACCCTTACAACGTAAGGTTCCGCGATGCATACATAGAGCACCTGCAAGGCTCAGGCCGCATGTACATGGCTGAAAATAAGCCTGACAGCGCCCTGGCCGAATATTACAAAGCGCTGGATGCATCGCCTATTGACTCCAACACATTATTCTATGCCATCAATATCCTTAATGAGCAAAAAAGCTATGACACATCACTGGCGCTTATAGCCAGGGGCAGGGCAGCATACCCTGACAAGCCTTACTTCCTGGTGAAAAGGGCGGTGGTTTACGAAAACCAGCAGAAGTGGGATGACGCATGGCATACCGCTGATACGCTGATGAAAATGGCTAATCTGGACCCTAAGTATGTTGACTATGCTAACTTCATTTTCAGCCACAGGCTCAGGAACCAGTGGGGTGTTGGCTACCTGAGGAGCAAGTTCGATTATTCGGCAGCTATCAATACTATTGCAACCGTACAATATACCCGCTACCACAAGAGGGGCAACATCACAGGCCGTATCAACTATGCCGGCAGGGTTAATGGCCCGGGCTTCCAGTTTGAAGCTGATGCTATTTATAACCATACGCCAAAATGGTATTCATACGGTGTAGCCAACTATTCGCCTAACAGGAAGATATTCCCTGTTTACAGGTTGGGCTACTCTATTTTCCACAGCTTTCCGAAAGGCTGGGATGGTGAGCTGGGTATCCGTTACCTGAAGGCAGATAGCAGCAATACCTTGTCATTATTGGCTTCGGTATCAAAAGAGTACAAAGACTTTTATTTTACCCTTCGCGGATACTATATCAACCTGACTGCTGACAATGTACCTTCAACCTCTACTATTAAGGACGCACTTAAAAACCCTAACTACTACTCCCTTGTACTGGCTACCAGGTACTATATGAACCCTGCCGCGCACAGCGAATGGTTCTCTACTATCTTTGGTTATGGTACTGCACCTGACGATGTGAGCAGGAACTATGCTTTGGCACAGCTTTTGTCATACCCTACAGTAAGCGTGGGTGCTGGCTATACCAAGCAGATAAGGTACCGCACATCGTTAAGTATTTTTGGGTCATGGTATAACCAGAAATACAGTAATGCAGGTACCGACCCTGTAAATGGTAAGAGTGTTGATGCTGTGTACCACAACCAGTACGACATTTACCTGCAGGTGCTGCGGAAGTTCTAAAATGTAAGGTTATGAATAGACAGTTGTTGGGTGTATGGTGTGGGGTGTTTATGTTGGCTTCAGCGGGCACCAGGGCACAGGAAATAACATTGGCCAGCAATAAATCATCGGCCTATAAAATTGTTATCCCTGCGGAGCCAACGGCCTTAGAGCAAAAAACCGCAACTGTTTTACAGAAATATATAAGCCAGGCAACTGGTGCACAATTGCCGGTAGTGCGCGAAAGCGCAGCTACCGGCAATACTGTTATATACGTAGGCCATACCGAAAAGGGCGATAGGGTTCACCCTGCTAAATTGCCTGCCGAAGGCTACCTGCTGAAAACGGATGATAAGTCGCTTATAATAATGGGCGGTAGTGGCAAGGGCTTGATTTACGGTGCCTATGCCTTGCTGGAAAAATATGCGGGCTGCCGCAAAATGAGCGAGGCCCCTGTGGCCTTAAAGCCCATAAGCCAGCTTAAAATTCCTGCCCTTAATGAAGAAGTAAAGCCACAGTTCGAGTACAGGGAAACCTACTACCCGGCAGCCAATGACGGAGAATTCCTGGAATGGAACAGGCTGCAGAAGTTTGAAGACTTGTGGGGCCCACACACATGGGGCCATACTTATGATAAGCTGGTTCCCGCCAAAACTTATTTTAAGGAACACCCGGAATACTACGCATTTGTAAAAGGCAAGCGCCAGCCTTCGCAGCTGTGCCTGAGCGATGATGCAGTATATAAAATAGTGGTGGCCGAACTGAAAAAGCGAATGGCTGCCAGCCCCGATGCGCTATACTGGTCCGTAAGCCCCAATGATGACATTGGGTATTGCGAATGCGAAAAGTGTAAAGCGGTAGATAACGAACAAGGCAGCCCTGCGGGCTCGCTGATAAAGTTCGTGAATAAAGTTGCGGCAAATTTCCCGGGTTTGAAGATAACCACCCTCGCTTATGGCTACACCCATAAAGCGCCCAAAAACCTGAAGCCGGCGGCCAATGTTTACATCTTCCTGAGCGACATAGATGCCTTCAGGGATAAGCCATTGGCTGATGAAGGTTCGGCATCAGCTTTCCGAACAGATTTGAAAGCATGGGGTGCACTTACCCCCAATATTTTTGTGTGGGACTATACCACACAGTTCACCAATTACCTGGCTCCGTTCCCCAACCTCCATACCCTGCAGGCTAACATGAAGTACCTGAAATCCAATGGCGTGAAAGGGATTTTCTCGCAGGGCAGTGGCGAAACCTACAGCGAATTTGCAGAGCTGAGGGGTTACTTAACTGCAAGGCTGCTGGTAGATGCGGATGCCGATGTGAAGCAGCTCACCACCGATTTCCTGAATGAATACTATGGCGCAAAGGCGGGTAAAGCAATAGGCGAATACATAATCCTGCTACAGGAAAAAATGATAACATCGCACCGCAAGCTGGATATTTATGGCAACCCGGTTAACGAATGGGCCAGCTACCTGTCGCCTGAAAATATTGACCTGTATAGCAATATCCTTGACCGTGCTGAAGCCGCTGCTGAAGAGAATAAAACCTATCAGGAAAGGGTGATGCGGGTTCGCCTGCCACTGGAGTATGTGGTGTTGCAACAGGCGCGCTTTTATGGCATAGAAAAGTTTGGGGTTTTCACAAAAGATAATGCAGGCAAATGGCAGGTAAAGGCGAAGCTGCCGGAGAAGGTAAAACGTTTTGTTGCCAACTGTAAAAAGGCAGGCGTAACAGAGCTTTCGGAAGGCGGGGTAAACCCAGACCAGTATCAGGCAGAATGGGATGCTATCTTTAAAGCTGGCGTAACGCCTACGAAGGCAGTAGGTGCAACCGTGGGCATACTGCAACCTTTTACGCCCGACTATCCCGCCAAGGGCAGCCGCACCCTTGTAGACGGCAACCCCGGCTACAGCGACTTTAGTTATAACTGGCTATGCTTTTATGGCGTGCCCATGGTGGCAACCGTTGACCTCGGCTCAGCCCAGAGCGTTCAAACTATAAAAATGCACTTTCTCGATGACCCGCGCCACTGGATATTTTTACCCGAAAGATTAAAGGTGGAAGTGTCGGCTGATGGCTCGAAGTACCAGGCCATAAGCGATGTGGCTGCAGGAGCCGGCGATGAGCATTTTGAATTAACCATTAAAGAGTTTTCTGCACAGAATAAGGGCGCGCAGGTGCGCTACATAAGGGTTACCGCCGCCAATAGCGGCATACTGCCCGCATGGCGCTTTAAAGAAGGCAAGAGGGCCATGATAGCTTGCGATGAGATTTATGTGCAGTAGTTGGGTGGGGGCAGGTACTAATGCCAATATCAATTGCATTTCAGAAGCCCATAAATTGGTTGGGCTTTGTGCCTTCTCCGCGAACCCTCGGCGATCTCTGCGTAAAACGTTGATGCCGGAATTTACAGTTTCAACTACAAGTTTAGTGTTGCGCTATCTTATGCTGCATAATGCCCGCAATAGATGTAGCCCTTGTGATGGCCATATCGGCAGTTTCGCCACTAAATAACTCATGCACAGTTTCCTTCCATAGTTTCATCCATTCATCAAAATGCGGCTGCTGTAGCGGCGATAGTTTATTCAGTTCTATATGCTTCACCATTGGGTTGCCGGTATAGGTGCCGGGTGGCAGCAAAATAGATTCCCAGAACGAAACCATAATGGGAATATGGGCCTCCCACGAAAAGTGCGCAAACTCAGTGAAAAAGTGGCCGATAACCGGGTCAGTAACTACTTTCTTATAAAAGGTATCAACGAGTATCTGTATGTCTTGTTTGGTGGTTATGTCGGCCATTGTGCAAAGGTTGCAGGTTTTTGTTGATTATGTTAGTTAGCAACTATGAAATCAGGCTATATTAAGCTGTGCCTTAGCTAGATGCCCCACACTTTAAAAGTGTGGGACATCGATGTATAACGCCATGTTGTTAGCAGGTGCACTTACTGCTGTGCATCATACTTTGACGCAATAAAAATACGGATTTTATAGTACGAATTTCCGAGGGCAATCCCCATCGTTGGTAGTCTCCGAAAGCTGTTCGCCTAATTTACTGATTTCTTTAAGTAGAGAAGGGTATTTTTTTATCAGCCGTTTCGCTCCTTTTTTGAATGGATCAATAGCT
>CANBTK010000039.1 GCA_947372365.1 Flavipsychrobacter stenotrophus
AGCGATGAAACGGACGATGTAACCACGCACCTTTCTACAGGCATAGGCTTTGGCAACCTCCCCAATTCAAAAGTAAATTGCCTGGCACATGACAAGAGCGATAACTTATGGATAGGCACAGCCGATGGCATTGGCATATTGTACAATGCATCTAACTGCCTTATTGCTGGCAGGCAATGCGACGCAGAAATACCTATAGTGCAGTATGATAAATTTGCCGGGTACTTCTTTTCAAAGCAATCGGTTAATTCAATTGCTGTTGATGGGGCTAACCGCAAATGGGTAGGCACAGACAATGGTGTTTGGCTGCTATCGCCTGATGCGGGCAATAGTACCATACTACAGCGCTTCACGGCCGAAAATAGCCCATTGCCTTCTAACATCATACAGAAGATAGCCATTGATAATGTTACAGGCGAGGTATATATAGGCACACAGGAAGGCCTGGTAAGCTACCGTGGCACCGCTACTGAGGGCAAGGACGTAAACGAATCGGTCCTGTCATTCCCTAACCCTGTACCTGCCAACTATAAGGGCACTATTGCTATAAAGGGGCTTGTAGCCAATGCCGATGTAAGGATTACGGACATTAACGGGCAACTGGTGTACCGCACCACAGCACTTGGCGGCCAGGCAGTATGGAACGGGCTTGATTATAAAGGCCGCAAGCCGCAGTCAGGCGTGTACCTCATTTTTGCCACTAACAGCGATGGCACGCAAACCTATGCCGGTAAAATGGTATTCCTGCAATAAGCTATGCTGCAAAAAACAAAGGGCATTGTGCTGCGTTCGGTAAAGTATGGCGAAACCAGCCTTATTGTTACTTTTTTTACGGAGCATTACGGCATAGAATCGTACATGGTAAAGGGCGTGCGGCAGCAGAAAGCCTCTGCCAGCAGGGTTGGGCTACTGCAGCCAGCTACGTTGCTGGAGCTTGTTGTTTACCATCAGCCACAGAAAACGCTGCAGCACCTGCGCGAGTTTCAGGCAGCAATAATATATGGCTCCATACAGCAGGATGTAGTTAAAAACTCAGTCGCCCTGTTCTCCATAGAAGTGTTGTTGCGGTTGTTGCCGGAGCACGCGCCCTTGCCGGAGCTTTTCGATTTTGCTTTTGATTATTTTACTACCCTCGATAATGCCCCAGGCACGGCCATAGCCAACTTCCCTTTATACTTCATCATTATGTGCAGCCACAAGCTGGGTTACGAGCTTAAAGGCGGCTACACCACCGAAACACCGCACCTCAACCTTAAAGAAGGGGGCTTCACGGGCCACCCGCCAGCTTACCCGCCGTTTATAGTGGAAAGCGAAGGGCGCATACTGGAGCAGCTTTTGCATGCGCCAGATTTGAGTGCTTTTACGGGAATAGCATTGAATGGCGCACTGCGTACCCGCCTGCTGGAGTGGTACATATCGTTTTTGCAGCAGCATAGCCAGCACATGGGCAATATAAGGTCGCTTTCCATACTACAGGCAGTGCTGCATGATTAGTGTTTTTGTACATTGTGGCATAATACATAAATGAAAGCTGCGAACCGCATAATTAGTAGGGCCATTGTAGTCATTTCCGTAGTTTTCTGCGCATGGTTTTTCTTTGTTTATGGAAAAGAGCAGTACCCGTTTTATGGCGATTCCATGGGGTACTATATGTACCTGCCTTCTACATTCATTTATCATAACCATAAAGCCCTTGACTGGCTGCCACCCGGCAAGCACCTTGATAATTCGGTAAGGTCTTATGTGAAAATACTGAAGGAAAAGGAGGCGAGGACACCCAGGGGCTACATCATTAATAAATACACATACGGAGTGGCCGCGTTGGAGATGCCCTTCTTTTTTGCGGCACATGCTTATGAAAAAATGAGCGAAGGGGAGGCCAATGGCTATTCGGCATCCTACAGGGTAATGCTAAAGGTATCGGCGCTGTTTTATGCTTTGTTTGGGCTGGTGTTGCTGTACAAAGTATTGAAGAGTTTTTTTTCGCCCGATTTATCGCTTTGGGGTACACTGCTCCTATTTATGGGTACGAACCTGTTTTGGTTCACGCTATCGCAGGCGGGCATGGCTCATGTGCCATTGTTTTTTTTATATGCCCTGCTGGCTTACCTAACTATATTAGTCAGCAGAAGTCCGCGTTTACACCTTTTTTTTCTTGCAGGCATAACAGCTGGCTTCATTACGGTAATACGGCCTACGGACATTATTTGCCTGCTGATACCGGTGCTGTATAATGTGTATGATAAAGAAACAGCACGGCAAAAAATACAGTTCCTGAGTATGCACCTTAAAGGCATCATGCTTTTTGTTGCAGCCTTTATCGTTCCAATTATTCCGCAGTTGCTCTATTGGAAGAAGTTTGCCGGTAGTTTCTTTTACTACAGCTATGGTAAAGAATCGTTTAACTGGCTTCACCCTCAAATTGGAGCGGGCTTATTTTCTTTTTCGAATGGCTGGCTGGTGTATACCCCTGTTATGGGCTTGGCCCTTGTTGGTATTTTGTTTTACAAGGCTATAAAGCCCGTGGTGCTGCTATTGTGCGCGCTGCTCCCGCTCTATGTTTATGTAGTATATAGCTGGTATTGCTACAACTATATTAATGGCCTTGGCTCCAGGCCTATGATTCACTTATACCCGCTTTTAGCTATTCCACTTACTGCACTACTTGCCCGCGTAGCGCGGGCTAAGCTAATGCCGAAGATTATTGTTTATGCAGTTATATTCCTTTTTGTAGCTGTGAACATTTCTTACAGTTTGCAGATGGTACGGGGGGTGCTCATAAGTGAGGAGTCGAACAGGGTATATACCCTTAACATGCTATTTAAAATGAGCGCCACATATAGCGATATGGTGATGTACGATGTGGAGCAGGTGCAACCCGCAGAAGGCAAAGTGGAAAAGATGGCAACACTGGCATGCCGCAATTATGACGATTCGGCGCAGGGGCATTATGTGCCTGCCTCAACAGGCGATAGCAGCCGCTGTTTCCATATGCGCGATGATGAGGAATACCACCCGGTTAAAGTTCTGGCTACATATAACAAGCAGCAATTTGATGGCGCGCAATGGATAAAATGTAGCGGCATGTTCATGTGTACAAAGCCATACCTGTATTTTAAGCACCTGTTTACTCTTGACATTGCGCGCGGTGGCAAAACCTTGAGCTGGGCTGGATGCAAGATTGATAATAAAATAGGGCTTGCAGAGCCCGGGGCGCCCAAAGGCTGGGCAGCGTTTTCGCACAATGAACTGAACAAATGGGGGCAGGTTTATTTTTATATAAAAGTGCCTGGCGATTTAAATGACGGCGACAATATAAGGCTAGAGGTGTGGAACATTGGGAAGCAGGAGATCTACTTCGATAATATTTGCCTGGAATTGTACCGGGGCAAAAATTGAGGATGCTTTCAAAAATAAAAATGCCTGCAAAATTTCTTCAGCAGGCACTTTCAGAACTATTATAACGAGGGTGTTATTCCCACACGTATTGTTTCTTGTTCAGCAACAATGCTTCGCCGGCAATAGTTTGCTCGCCAGTAGTAGCATCATAAACAGCGCATTCGTACAATATGCGGTTTTTCTCCTTGATAATTTCTTTTACTTTAACCACGGCTTCGTATTCTGTGCCTACAAACATAGGCTTAAGCCACTTAAGGTTCTGGCTCATGTAAACGTGGCCATCGGCATACCATAATGCACCGAATATTTTGGTGAATACGCTGGCGCCTAAGAAGCCATGAATGATGTTGCGGCCAAACATACTGGCCTTACCAGCTTCTGCATCAATGTGCAGCGGGTTAGTATCGCCACTTACGCGGGCATAAGTATCTACATCGTCCTGGGTGTAGCTATACTTATGGCGGAATTCATCTCCTATCTGTAACATAAATTGAATTTTGGCCGAAAGTAGCGGATTTCTGTTAATTTGTAACCATTTAAGGCATTAAATTTCAATTATAATATACCAAACGGTATATAAATAAGCGAAAAGAGGGTTAAATTATGGTTACTTTACTCTTTTATGTATTTTTTCACATTTGTTTAAGGAAAGATGCTTAACTTTGCACTATAAAATAAACCAGTAGGTATAATTTAGTAAAAACATATTTTTAACTTAATAAAATTAACACGTATGGCATTCCAGGACAGCAAAAACTTAGTAGACAACTTGCTTGACACACAAAAGAAGGTGATGGACAATGTAATTGAGAGCACTAAGAAACTGACAAACGGCAACGACCTGCTCAATGAAACAATTGAGAAAGGCAGTGATTGGTATAAGAACTGGTTAGAAAGCCAGAAGAACTTCTATACAAAAACAACAACTCAGGCTGAAACAGCATCTGAGACAGTAAAGGATAGCGCTTCAAAAGCAAACGAATTTTACCAGAACTGGTTAAATACTCAAAATAACTTCGCTAAGCAGATTTTCGAAATGGGCCAGGAGTCGGCAAAGACTTTTACAAATGGCAATACTGCTAACCCTTTTGCTAACTGGCAGAATGGCTTCGGCGGCATGCAGAACCCTTTCAGCAATATGCAAAACCCATTTGCTAACATGCAGAATCCATTTAACAATGGCTCTAACCCATTTACAGGCTGGATGGGCAACATGGCTAACAATAACTGGATGGGCAATATGCAGAATGCTAACCCATTTAGCGGCGATACATGGAAGAAAGCTACAGAAAGCATGACTTCTATGTTTACTGAGTACAGCAACATGCTGAACAAGTCAATGGGCGAATTCCAGAAGGGTTTCCAGAATACTACAGCACAGGACGCTTATAAGAATATGATGGGCACAGGCGAAGGCTTTGCAAAATTCGCAGAAATGTGGATGCCAATGTTCAAATCAATACAGGATAAGACGTTCAACATGGATGCTTACAAGCAGTACCTGAGCCCTGAGCTGTATAAAGATTTCATGGACAAGTTCTTTGGTTTCATGCCAGAAGGCAACAGGGATCAAATGCACAAGATGCAGGCTATGATTACTGATAGCATGAAGCAGATGAGCCAGGGTGCAATGGGCGGCTACAACCAGATGCGCAGCATGATGGGCAACATGAACGGCCAGGCAAATGCTTTTGGTAACATTAATGATGCTTTCAGCAACTGGAACAACATGATGACCGAAGCTGCTGCACCATTCACTAAAATGATGACGCCAACCGACCAGTCTAAAACAATGCAGGAGTGGAGCGAAATCACTAAGCGCATAGCTGCTTACAACATTAAGAATTCCGAGCTGCAGTACATGGTTTACAACCAGGGTACTAAGGTGATGGACAAGCTTGCTGAAAACATTGCTGCCAAAGTAGAAAATGGCACTGAAGTAACCAGCATGCTGGGCCTGTATCAGGAGTGGCTGAACATCAGCGACAAGGTTTATGTTTCATTGTTCGAAAGCAGCGAGTACAGCCAGTTAATGGGCGAAGTTGCAGCAATGAAAAACAAAATAAGCAAGGATATAGAATTGCAGTCTGAAAAAATGCTGAAAGACATACCTGTAGCTACAAGGAGCGAAATGGACGAAGTTTACAAAACCATTTACGACCTGAAAAAGAAAGTACGCCAGCTTGAAAAAATGCTGGAACTTGATGGCGAAGTAAAGGCTGAAGGCAGCACTGAAGAAAAAGCAGCTAAGAAAGCTACTGCTAAGAAAGCATAAGCCAGTTACAAAATGATAAATGAGAAAGAGGGTGCCCAAACAGGCACCCTCTTTCTGCGTTTATGAGGCAATTATTTTTAAGGCGATTAGGTATATTGCTACCCTTTCGCTTCCAGGAAGTGAATGATATTTACGTTCACGTCTTCGCCCTTTTCCCACTGCACAAAGTGGCCGCAGTCGGGTATTAAGACAAGGTGCGAGTGGGGTATTTTTTTGGCGGCTGAAGTGGCCAGGGACTCGGTAGTGATATGGTGTATGAGCCTGTTAGGTATAAGTGCGTCGCGGTTGCCGAAGATGATGAGCGTGGGCACTTCTATTTTGCCCAGGTGGGTGTGTACATTATCCTCAATCATGCCTTTAACGCAGGCTTCTATCATCTTGCGGTAGTAGTTCGATTGATAGGTGCGCATCAGCGCCTTAAGGTCGTTAATGACGCTATTGGCCTGCGCAGGGAATTTATAAAAGCTGTTTTCAATAGTTTGGGTAAGCGCATGCTCTTCGGAGCTTACAAAATCGAACAGGTGCATAGCTGAGTAGTACATGGTCTTATCAAGCGCGGTGAACACTTCTATGCCTGCTGGTGCGCACAGTACCAGCGATTGGGCACAGCCGGAGTGGCGGTACATAACATTAAGTGCTACCTGCCCGCCCATGGAATGCCCCACAAGGCATAGGTTTTTAAGCCCCATTGCACCAATAAAATTGTGCACGGCATCGGCAAAAAACTTCATGGTAAAATCGTGCGGGTTTTGGTCCGAAAGGCCATTGCCCGGCAGGTCTATAGCTATGCAGCGGTAAAACTGTTTCAGGTACTCAATGTTCTTTTGCCATACCATGGCATAGTTAGCAAGGCCATGCACGAACAGCAGGGTTTTATCCCCCTTGCCTTCATCAATATAGGCAATGTTGCAGTTGCCGGGCAATGCTATGTGGTGGGTGGGGTAGGGGTATGTTATCTGTTCAGCCATGCTTGATTGAGTTGTGTGGGTAAACCTGTGAATTAAAAAGGTGCACCGCTATAGTGCACCTTTTTGCTAATAAATATATGTAGTAGTTGTAAGCAATGCAAGTATTAGCAACGCTCAATAATCCATTCTGCAACAGCAGGCGCCAGTTCTTTCTGCGACTTGCCGCCAACGAACACGCCAATGTGCCCGCCTTTGAAAGGGTATTCTTTTTTGTCTTTTGAACCTATAAAGTCCATTACATTCCTGGTACTGTCGTTAGGTATAATGGTATCTTCAGTAGCATAAACATTCAGGAAAGGCATAGTAGCATTTTTCAGGTGCACTTTGCGGCCGCCCAGCTCAAATTTGTCTTGTATCAGCAGGTTATCGCGGAAAAGGTCCTTGATATACTTGCGGTACATTTCGCCTGGTATAGCTGGTAAGTCGCCTTTCCATTTTTCCATGCGCAGGAAGTTCATCATCTTGTCTTTATCTTCCAGTGAGTCAATAAGGCCGAGGTATTTGCTTACGTTCATGCTAGGCTTCAGCATACCAAACGCACCATCAATCATTTCGCCCGGTATAGTGCCCAGGTTATCAACCATTGCATCTACATCTATGTACTTGGTCCATTTATACAGCATGCACTGTGTAGTAGAGAAGTCGTAAGGCGCAACGTATGTAGTAAGTGATTTTAATTTTTCAGGGTAAAGGCAGGCATATATCATAGAGAAGGTGCCGCCCTGGCAAATACCCATTTTATGGATTTTTTCAGTTTTATGGCGCTTGCGCAGGAAGTCAACGGCATCGTTCATATAACCGTCAATGTAGTCTTCCATAGTCAGGTAGCGGTCGCTCCTGTTGTGGTAGCCCCAGTCCATAATATATACGTCCAGGCCTTCTTCCACCAGCTTCTTAACGAGGCTGCGGTCGCTTTGGAGGTCTAGTACGTCATGCCTGTTAAGCATAGCGAAAGAAACCAGTACTGGCGTAGCGCATGTAGCTGGTGTTTCGCGCTTGTAATGGAACATTTTTATTTTATCGCTGCTCCAAACCAATTCTTTTGGTGTTTCGCCAACGCCAACTTCGCCTATTTCCTGCAGGACCTTGTACCCCTTAGCAATTTTTTCTGAGGTAGATACCAGTTCTTCTGTAATCTTTAAAGCATTAAAATTCATCCTTGAAAATTTCGTGCAAAGGTAGTGCTATTTATTAATCTATACGTTAAGGAGTTGCAAAGTTGTAAAGTGCCAGGTAAATGCCTTGAACATCAATAAGGGCTGTCCATTTTTATGCGCTGGCCCCAATGCACAACTGTAAATGATATAAATAATGGATTAAAATGTATAATAAATTTTATTGCAAACGTGCTGACCTTCGTATCTAAATTTTCACTATCACAAAAACGTTATACTGTATGAAAAACAATTACAATGGCGGTAGTAGCCTAAACGTGAACAATACCGGCGACAGCCAGGACTATGTTCTTTATCCATTGGTTGGCGAAAGTTATTTAACGGTGGAGGAGAAAATACAAGCTGAGGACCTGTACCAGTATTCCGAATACGCGCAAGGTATAAATTTCAGTATCAGCGATATTTGTGGTACCAACAGCAAAGCCACAGACCTGGAACAGGACACATTCTGGAAACTTATTGAAAATGACGGTGCTGGCAATGATTGAAGAATAAAGGGTTCTTTTACCTTGATATTTTTCTAAAAAAGCACCAACTTTCTATTGAAGAAGAGAGGATCTCGCAATACGGCAATATGACAATTCGCCAGTTAGTAGAATTGTGAAGAATATGTGATTTTGTAGGGGTGGGTGTGGGTTAAAGATTTTGGTGGCTAAAAATGTCATATAAGATATTTTCTGGTTTTCGTTATTTTTTCTTCGTAATCATTGTATTGTGCAATGGCTTCCCGCTTAGCTTTATGAGTGCCTGGCTGTCAAGCCCTGCTGCCAGGAAAAACTGCCTTACCTTTTCTATCCCTTTTTCGGTGAAAGGCGGATAGTACCGGCCTCCGCCACGGTTTACCATATCCAGCACCCCTGCTTCAAATGCGGGCACATAGTGGCTGTAACAGGCGCTGCCGCCGTCGCGGCTGCGAAAATTAAACGACATATACCCAACTTTTTCTTTCTTAAAGAAGAACACCACCGCCATGTTGTAGCCTGGTGTCCATTCAGGTTCCTTCATATAAAGGCTACGCTTATTAACGGCCAGGAACAAGCCCTTCATTTTTTCGGGTGGCAGGCTTTGTATAAAATGGAGGACAGAATCCCTCTCTTTCCAAAAATAGTCAACAGCCCCGCTCTTCGTCATGTTTCCTCCTAAACGGTAAACTGCCACACTATCATACTTCATTGATTCGTAGCCCGGTTTTCTGCCTGCAAGGGCGGCGAAGCAGGCTAACAGTGTAAAAATCATCAAGGTATATTTCATTACGCTGCACGGTTTTGCGGGCTGCTTAAAATTAGTAAAAAGGATCCAATCGATAGTAGTCCATGCTCTTGGCTATCAACAATTAAAAGTGGGGTGTAATGTTGCTTACATAAAGATTGCTTCGGCGAAGGGCCTCGCAATGGCCCGCTAAGTTAATAAGCTTGCATTGGGCTTTGTAAGCCTACATCCTATTGCCATTGTAGTGAGGTATAGCTTCCCTTTATTGCGGCAATAGGCGTTGGGTAAATTGTTTTTTTATTAGCCGAAAACTGAAAGGTTTGTTGTTGCGTAAG
>CANBTK010000040.1 GCA_947372365.1 Flavipsychrobacter stenotrophus
TACAAGTTGGAAGTTGCCCTGGCAACAGGTTCAATGGGCAGGGTAGAAATGAGGGATCCGATTAAGATGTACAACAAGTACAACCTTGATGGCATCAATAAAGTTTCTGGCCTTGATTTTAAAATCATACTCGCAGGCCTTAAAGTAACCGGGCAGGATTCCGTACTGGTGGCTACCCCTAATTTCTTCAGTGTATTAAACAAGCAGTTTAAGGCAACGCCTATTGACACCTGGAAAAAATACCTGAAATTCCATGTTGTTAACAGCATGGCAGGTTACCTGAGCAGCAACTTCGATAAAGCGCATTTTGATTTTTATGGTGCGAAAATGCGTGGCCAGAAAATACAGAGTGCACGCTGGAAGAGGGTATTGCGTGAAGTTGACGGCGGTGTTGGCGACTTACTGTCACAGTTATACGTTGACAAGTACTTTAAGCCGGAAGCTAAAGAGCGCATGAAAGTGCTTTTGAACAACCTGCAGGCTGCTTATGCTGAGCGCATACAAAAGCTGGACTGGATGAGCGACGCTACCAAGAAATTGGCTTTAGTTAAGCTGAATGCTATTATGAAGAAAATTGGTTACCCTGACAAATGGAAAGACTACAGTGCTATAACTATAGTTAACAATGATTACATCAAAAACCTGATGGCTACATCGGCGTGGGAATATAATTATGAGCTGAATAAACTAGGCAAGCCAGTTGACAGGGCTGAATGGGGCATGACTGCACCAACAGTTAACGCTTATTACAACCCGGCATTTAACGAAATCGTTTTCCCAGCTGGTATCCTACAGTTCCCGTTCTTCGATGCTAATGCTGATGATGCAATCAATTACGGCGGCATAGGAGCTGTAATAGGCCATGAAATTACCCACGGCTTTGATGACCAGGGCAAACAATACAATGCTGAAGGCAACCTGGCTAATTGGTGGACACCAGAAGATTCTACCAACTTTGAGAAGAAAGCTAACGTAATGGTAGACCAGTTCAATAAGATGATTGTTATTGATACCTGCCACGCTAATGGTAAGCTTACTGAAGGCGAAAACCTTGCTGACTTAGGCGGTATCAACATCGCTTATGAGGCGTTCAAGAAAACTGAACAAGGTAAAAGCGATAAGAAAATTGACGGCTTTACACCTGACCAGCGCTTCTTCCTGAGCTGGGCACAGGTTTGGAGGGCGAATACTACACCTGAAGAAATGGCCACCCGCCTTAAAACCGACCCACACTCTGCCAGCGAATTGCGTTGCAATATGCCTGTAAGCAATGTGGAAGCATGGTACAAGGCATTCAATATTAAGCCAACCGACAAACTTTACCGCCCCGAAGCTGAAAGGGCAAGGGTTTGGTAAGCAACTTTAATTTTTGATATTTGAGAGGGCATCGTTCAGATGCCCTCTTTTTTTGCGTTTTTTGTGATAGCAGAAGGTTTTGTTGGCTCGTTTTTTGTAAGTTTATGTTATACCATGCAACAACTAACACGGCATATTTTTGCGGCACTTTTCCTCATAATGGCATTTTCTGCATCAGCAAAGGAGCGCCGTTTTTACGGGCGCGTTACTAACGAAGCTGGCTCAGGCCTGCCTAACGCAGTTGTAGAGTCGAAAGACAGGAGCCATATCTATTACGCCAATGCCCGGGGCGTTTTTTCTTTTAAGACAGACCCTGATTCTATTGATTTTTTCATTTTTTCGGCACAGGGTTATGATAAAAAGGACTTTCTGGTGGAGGATTTGCCGGAAGACTCTATCATTATAGAACTTATAAAAACTGAAAATAACCTGAGGGGTGCGGTTATAGGCGCAAAGGGGCGCAAGTTCATGGAGGCCACAGCAGGTGATAGGAAGGCAGGTTACAGCAGTGGCTGCTACCTCACTATTTATGACGAAATAGCTGTTTTCTTAAAAGCAGATGAAACGGATAAGGGCACTCTCAAAGAAGTAGGTGCCTACATAGGCAAGGGCGGCATAGTAGATAACGAATTCAGGATACATGTCTATGCACGCGATTCTGCGACAGGGTTACCGGGCGATGATATTACCGATAGCGCCCTGGTGGTCAACGCCAAACGGGGGCACGAATGGGTGCGGGCGGACCTCAGCGACAGGTACATTCAGCTAAAGGGTGGCGTATTTGTATCGGTGGAGTGGATTGTAGGCGAGAAAAATGATTTTTTTGCATGGGATATACCAACAGGCACGCCCAATTATTATTCCGGCATTGACTCCCTCAGGCCTACATTTAACGGGCAGGTGCTGGGCCTTACGTGGCAGGGCACCGAGCCAAAAGTGTACCGCAGGTATGCCCGCAACAAGTACGAGCATAAGGATGAAGGCAAGTGGTTCCTAACTCCGCCGCTCAGGGGCGGGCAAAAGCGTGGCAGTTATATTGTGCCAATGGTGTACTATACTTACACCTACCTGGGCAAGTAATGATGCATGTCAATACACGTATTTACATAAACTTATTGCGCCTGCACCACTTTTGAGCCTTGTTTTTGCTTACTTTTGCGCTCTCATGAACCTGGAAGTACTGCAGGGATTGTTTCAAAATGATATCCGCCTAAAACAAATAGCGGCCGGGATTACTTTGCCTGGCCACAAGCTCCGCCTTTACCTCGATAACTTACGTGGCTCCTCGGTCAACTTTGTAGCTACCGCAGTATGGCAGCTTACCGAAGCGAACCATGTATTTATACTTAACGATAAAGAAGAGGCAGCTTATTTCCATAACGACCTGGAGCACCTTACCAAGGCGCTCGATGTTTGTTTCTTCCCCGATTCTTTCCGCCGCACAGGAGCATTCAATGAGCTGAACAGCAGCCATGTAATGCTGCGTACTGAGGCACTCACCAAGTTCGCAGCCGATAAAGTGCGGAAGAAAGTACTGGTTACTTATCCCGAAGCTTTATTTGAAAAAGTAGTAAACCCAAAGTCGCTGAGCCGGAATATGATTCATATGAAGGTCGGCGAGCGGCTTGACCTGGAAGCGCTGCTGGCTCAGTTTGTTACGCTTGGTTTCAAGCGGGAAGATTTTGTTTATGAGCCGGGGCAGTTTGCCATGAGGGGCGGCATATTAGATGTGTACTCGTTCGGCAATGAGCATCCGTACCGTATAGAATTGTTTGATACCGATGTGGACAGCATCCGCATCTTTAACCCTGAAACTCAGCTATCTGAGCGCAAACTGCTACAGATATCCATACTGCCCAATATTGAAACCAAATTTGATGCGCAGGAGAAAATTTCGTTACTGGATTTCCTGCCTGAAAATACCGTTATCTGGGCCAAAGATTTCAATTTTACTATTGGCAAAATAGCCAAGTTATACGAAGGCCTGCCCGAAAAAATGGAGCTGGGCCAGGTAGCCATTGACCATGAAGAAGAAATGCTCAAAGAAATATCGAAAGCCGATTTTGAGCAGCCCGGGCAGTGGCAGGAAAAAGTAAAAAGCAGGCACCTGATAGAATGGTACAACCATTCGCTGGAAAAAATAACCGGCGATGCCATAGATGCCACTTATCAGTTTGCAACGGAAGAGCAGCCCGTATTTAACCGGCAGTTCAATATGCTGATAGCCGACTTGCAGAAGCGCACGGCCAGCAAGTACACCATATACATGTTTGCGGAAAACCCCAAGCAGCTGGAAAGGCTCAGGAGTATTTTCGATGATTTGAGTGCCGGCATCACCTTCGTGCCTGTTCCCACATCCATCAGCAAGGGGTTTATAGACCACGATAAAAAGGCTGTTTGCTATACCGACCACCAGATATTTCAGCGCTACCATAAATATAATGTAAAGCAGGCATACTCTAAAGGCAAAGCGCTCACATTCAGGGCGTTGCGCGAGTTGCAGCCGGGCGATTATGTTACGCATATAGACCATGGTGTGGGTAGGTACAGCGGCCTGCAGAAGATAGAAGTGAATGGCAGCATACAGGAGGCCATACGCATCCTTTACAAGGATAACGATGTGCTTTATGTGAATGTGAACTCGCTGCACAAAATAACCAAGTTCACGGGCAAGGAAGGCACGGTGCCCCGTGTTAACAAGCTGGGCAGCGACGCATGGCAGAAGCTTAAAAACAAGACCAAGAAACAGGTAAAGGACATTGCTGCCGACCTGATAAAACTATATGCATTGCGCAAGGCATCGGAAGGGTTTGCCTTCTCGCCTGATAGTTATATGCAAACTGAGCTGGAAGCGTCGTTTTTCTACGAAGACACGCCTGACCAGGGCAAAGCTACTGCCGATGTAAAACGCGATATGGAATCGCCGGCCCCTATGGATAGGCTGGTGTGTGGCGATGTAGGCTTTGGCAAAACCGAAATTGCGGTAAGGGCTGCCTTTAAAGCCGTTGCCGATAGCAAGCAGGCGGCCATACTGGTGCCAACAACCATACTTGCCTTCCAGCACTACAATACATTTAAGGAGCGCTTAAAGGACTTCCCGTGTACGGTTGATTATGTAAACCGTTTCAAGTCGGCCAAGGAGAAAAAGGAAACTTTCCAGAGGCTGGCCGAGGGTAAAATAGATATCATTATCGGCACTCATGCCATATTGGGCAAGGATGCACAGTTTAAAGACCTGGGCATCCTTATTATAGATGAAGAGCAGAAATTTGGGGTAGGCTCTAAAGAAAAGCTGCGCCAGCTCAGGGCGAGCGTGGATACGCTCACACTTACGGCAACGCCCATACCGCGTACCCTGCAATTCTCGCTCATGAATGCGCGCGACCTCAGTATCATCAATACGCCGCCGCCTAACAGGCAGCCCGTACATACTGAAGTTATGGTATTTGATGAGTATGCTATACGCGATGCGCTCTACTACGAAACGGAACGTGGTGGGCAGGTATTTTTTGTGCATAACAGGGTACAAAGCCTGCCTGAAATGGTAACCTTGCTCCGCAACCTGTGCCCCGACCTTACGATAGGCATGGCACACGGGCAGATGGAAGGCCACCAGCTGGAAGAAGCGCTGTTTAAGTTCATTAACCAGGAGTTTGACGTGTTGTGCTGTACCAATATTGTGGAAAGCGGCGTGGACATATCTAACGCCAATACTATGATAGTGAACAATGCGCACCAGTTTGGGCTCAGCGACCTGCACCAGCTCAGGGGCAGGGTAGGGCGCAGCAATAAAAAAGCATTCTGCTACCTGCTGGCACCGCCTATGAGCCTGCTGCCTACCGATAGCCGCAAGCGCCTGCAAACGCTGGAACAGTTCAGCGAATTGGGCAGTGGTTTCCAGATAGCTATGCGCGACCTGGATATACGTGGCGCGGGCAATTTATTAGGTGGGGAACAGAGCGGCTTTATAACCGATATTGGCTTTGAAATGTACCAGAAGATATTGGGCGAAGCCATGCGCGAGCTCAAAACCAAGGACTTTAAAGACGTATTTAAAGACGAGCTGGAACGCAAAAAAGACTTTGTTCAGGATTGTACTATTGATACCGACCTGGAGATACTGATACCTGATACCTACGTTGAAAATATCACCGAACGCCTGTCGTTATACACGCAGCTTGATGATATTGATACCGACGAAGGGCTGGAAAAGTTTGCTACGGAACTGAAAGACCGTTTCGGGCCTATTCCGCCTGAAGTCAATGACCTGATTACTACTATCCGTTGCCGCAGGCTGGCGGTGGAGCTTGGCTTTGAGAAGCTCATTATCAAGAACCTGCAGATGCGCCTTTACTTTGTGAGCAATCCCGATTCACCTTATTTTGAGTCGGCAACCTTTAACCACATACTTAACTATATACAAACCCGTACCAAAAATGCCCGCCTGAAACAGGTAGGCAAGAACTTCCTGCTGGTAGTAGACGGCGTGCGGAAAATGAAGGATGTGGCATGGTTCCTTGAAGGTATGGAAATGAAGGAGAATGTATAATGAAATGCCGAAGGTGGTAATAGTGTTAAGACGCCCTAAGGTTTTCTATGCCACCTTTACAGGGTTTGCGCATTTTAAAGCCCAATTAGCTACAATTATACCATCCCTTTGGGATTTGTCTGGCGATGCCTTTTATTAATTTGTAGCTACAGCCATCTTTCAATATCCAACTTACCGCTAACTACTTAAAACTTACCTTTGCGGCACTGAGAATAAATTATGATGCAATTGTACCCCGCTACGGCGGCTGAATCCCTGGAATTTAATAAAGTGTGCGCTTTGCTGCAGCTCAAGTGCCGCACTGAGGCTGCGCGCGAACGGGTAGATAATATCCGGCTGCATGTGCACCTGAGCCATGTGCAGCGCGAATTGCTGCAAACCAACGAATTTAAGATGGCGCTTTCAAGCGGCGACCATTTCCCTAACGACTTTATGCGCAATATGCACCGTGAGCTGCAACTGGTGCAAACTGAGGGCGGCGTGCTTACCGGGGAACAGTTGCTGGCTTTCCGCCAGCTGGCCCTGAATATGAAGGATATCCTGCAATGGTTTAAAAAACAGAACGGCCTTTTCCCTACATTGTTTGGTATAGTAGAAAAGGTGGTTTACGAACCGCAGATAGCCGAAAGCATATCATTCGTTGTTGATGATAATGGCATTGTTAAAGATACGGCATCGAAAGAGCTGATGGCTATTAGGTCGGAGCTGGGCAAGGTACGCCACGCAGCCAGGCGCACATTCGAAGTAGTGCTGAAAAGGCTGGGCAAGGCTGGCCAGTTGGGCGATACCGGCGAAGGTTTTTTCAATGGCAGGCGCACAGCGGCAGTGCTGGCGGAATATAAAAGGATAGTAAAGGGCATTATACATGGCGAAAGCGACTCGCAGAAAACAGTGTTTATAGAGCCTGAAGAAACCATAGAGCTGAATAATGAAGTGTTTTCGCTGGAGCGTGCCGAAGGCCGCGAGATACACCGCATTCTGGTGCAGGCCACCAAAGACCTTTCGGTTTTCGCACCCAAGCTGGATGGCTATTACCATATTTGCGGCATTTATGACTTCATAAGGGCAAAGGCTCTACTGGCTATTGATATGAGCGCCAACATGCCCCGGCTGAGCGCACACCCATCGTTACAGCTTATAAAGGCATACCACCCCATATTGCTGCTGCGCAATAAACAGCACAACACACCTACCATTCCACTTAATATTACCCTTGACAGGGTGAACCGGATACTTATTATAAGCGGCCCTAATGCAGGAGGCAAAACGGTATCTATGAAGACGGTAGGCCTGCTGCAACTGATGGCACAGGCGGGCTTGCTGATACCTGCCGATGAAAATTCGGAGATAGGCATATTTAAGCAGGTAATGGTGCAGATAGGGGATACCCAGTCAATAGAGCATGAGCTGAGTACTTACAGCGCCCACCTGGCTGATATGAAGTATTTTATGAGCTTTGCCAATGGCAAGACTTTGTTTTTTATTGATGAGCTGGGTAGTGGGTCGGACCCCAACCTGGGCGGCGCATTTGCTGAGGCTATTGTGGAGGATTTGGCGGCAAAAAACGCGCTGGGCATTATTACCACCCACTACCTTAACTTAAAAGTGATGGCAGGCAAAGTGAGGGGGATATTTAATGGCGCTATGGCTTTTGATGAGCAGAAGCTGGAGCCATTATACCAATTGGCTATCGGCAAGCCCGGCAGCTCTTATACATTCGCCATAGCACAACGCAGCGGCCTGCCCGAGGCGGTAATAGAGCGTGCACGGCAGCTCACCCAGCGCGAGCATTTTAAGCTGGATAAGATGCTGCACCAGACAGAACAACAATCGGTGCGCCTCACTGACAAGGAAAAGGAACTGGATAAGCTGATAAAGGAGAACGAGAAGCTCAAAAAGAACTACGAAATACTTACTGACAAGGAAAAGATAAAGCAGCAGCATGAAGTGCTGATATTGCAGAATAAGATTAAGAAAGAAGAGCTGGATTACCTGCGGGATACCGAGCGGAAATTCAAGCAGATAATACAGGACTGGAAGAGGAGCGAGAACAAGCAGGAGGTCATTAATGCAGCCGAAAACGTCCTGTTTAAAAAGAAGCAGATACAAACCAACGCATCAGCGGCCCGTAAGGCTGATAAGGCCTACGAGCTGGTAGGCGGCAAGCCCAAGGTGGGCGACCTGGTACGCAGCAAAGTAAGCCACCAGGTGGGCACGCTTATAGAGCAGAAGGACAAAAAAGCCATTGTGAAAATAGGCAATATGCCATTTACTGTTACCCTGGGCGAATGGGTGGTTGTAAAGAAGAAGGAACAGAAATAGGGTTTGATTCATTACGAAGTGTACGGGGTAACTATCTGCCACAAGCCGTTGTGAGGTTGCTTCGGCGAAAGGCCTCGCAATGACAGCATAAGAACACGGTCATTGCGAGCGTAGCGAAGCAAACTTACAAGAGGCGTACAGTGTAACCATCTGTCACAATCGGTTGTGAGGTTGCTTCGGCGGAAGGCCTCGCAATGACTTTGTAAACGACCACAAAAAAATCATCAGCGCCTATCTGTGGTATGCCCGTTTTCAGTAACTTTATTCCATGTCAAAACAGAAAATAGTGGTGCTTACCGGGGCTGGCATAAGCGCGGAAAGCGGCCTGCGTACCTTCAGGGATAGCGACGGGTTGTGGGAGGGGTATAATGTGCGCGACGTGGCTACGCCGGGCGCATGGCGAAGGGACCGTAAGCTGGTGCTGGACTTTTATAACTACAGGCGCAAAGACGTGATAGCGGCGCAGCCTAATAGCGCCCATAAGGCCCTTGCAGCACTGGAACAGCATTTTGATGTCAAGATTGTTACCCAGAATATTGATGACCTGCACGAACGTGCAGGCAGTACCCATGTGCTGCACCTGCATGGCGAAATAATGAAGATGCGCAGCGAACAGGATGAGCACCGTTTATACCCTATAACCGGCGATATAAATTTAGGCGACCTAGCGGCTGACGGTGCCCAGTTCAGGCCCCATGTGGTGTGGTTTGAGGAACCTGTGCCTATGATAGGGCACGCCATACCGCTCATGTATGATGCTGATATTTTTATACTGATCGGTACATCCCTGGCGGTTTACCCTGCCGCAGGCCTGGTTGACTACGTAAAGGAGGCAGTGCCAAAGTATGTGATAGACAAACGCATACCAGAAGTAAAACGGTACAAAAATGTAAAGCCGATAGAGATGGCAGCCACCGAAGGTATGGCTGAATTGCTTAAATTGCTGGTGGGGTAAATTAGAAAACCATACCCTTTATTTGGGTGAAACAGCGCTGTGGAAGTTGGCCAGCCATTGCATAGTTGCCGGCCCTTCGGCAAATAGAAGGTCCAGTATGCTGAGGTTGGGCACGAACCCTATGCGGTCTTCAAATACCTGGTAGTATTTAGGGAAAG
>CANBTK010000041.1 GCA_947372365.1 Flavipsychrobacter stenotrophus
GGCCTGCGTGCCGGCTTTTATGTCAAGCCCTGGCGTGGCGCTGATAGTAACCGATGGGCCTTCCTTCAGGCGCACGGCAAAAGCGCGGGAAGGGCTGTAAGCGGTATCTTTTAGCAGGCAGCTGCCATTGTTTGTCATCCGGCAAAACAGTATATCGCCATTTACAGGCGTGAAGTTATAATTGAGTGCGTTTGCGCCCCGCTCATTGCCATTTAGGAACCAGGTATATTTAGGCGATGCCCCTGCATTGGTAGTGGTGAGCGTACAGGCAACATAAGTGCCCGCACAAACGCTGTCGCCGGGGTTGGTTACAATCATAACTGTAGGTGTGGCGGTATCGCGCACCGTAAAGGTGATGCTGGTTGCTGAAACGGTATCAGTAAGCCTGCACGCCATGTTGCTGTGCAGCCTGCAGGTAATTTTGTCGCCATTTACAGGCCTGAAGCTATAGGTGGCGCCTGTAAAAGAAGGCACGAGGGTGCTATTTTTAAACCAGTCGTAATACGGGGCTGTACCGCCGCTGGTAGGTACTGCTGTGCAATCAACGTTAGTGCCTGCGCACACTGTATCGTTAGGGTTCAGGAAAATGTAAACGCCGGGCGTTGATGACATAACCGCTACTTTTACACTGTCTGAAATTGCTTGCAGCGGGCCGCTGCTGCCATTGGAAAGCCTGCAGTAAACCACATCGCCACGGCTGAGCGATGTAGTGGTATATGCCGATGAATCAGTACCCACATTTAGCCCGTTTTTAACCCATTGGTAGGATGGCGTAATGGTAGCGCGGCTGGTATAAGTTGCCGAAAATGTAACAGGTGAGCCAAGGCAGATGGTATCATGGTTAGCTGTTACATTCAGGTTGCAGTTAGTTATTTCATAAATAGTATTGTAAGTGCCACTAGCAACAATCAGGTTGCCCGAACTGTCTACAGCTAAACCCGGAGATGCTACGACGGAAGTGGACAATGCAGGTGAGCCGTCTGACGGGTTGCCTGTAAGGTGGTTGCCTGCAAATTTTGTGATGATGCCCGACGGGCTTATTTTCCTGAAATAGCCATTGCCCACATCGTGTACAAATATGTTGCCCCACCTATCGAGTGCCAGGCCATTAGGGTAGCTGAGCTGCGCGAGGGTTGCAGCCCCGCCATCGCCTGAATAGCCAACTGTGCCTACGCCAGCTATGGTACTAATGATGCCCGTTGTACTGATTTTCCTTATGCGGTTGCCATCAGTAATAAATACATTGCCGGTATCATCTACGGCCATGCCGCCTATACTGGATATCCATGCGCTTGTAGCCGGCCCGCCATCGCCATAGTAGCCCGATGTGCCATTACCGGCAATGGTATTGATAATGCCGTTAGTATCTACTTTTCGTATCCTGTAGTTATTTACGTCGCCTATATACAGGTTGCCAATATTGTCAGTAGCAAGGCACCTGGGGCTGTACAAAAGTGCCGCGGTCGCGCTGTACCCGTCGCCTCCAAACCCGCCACCAGCGGCACCGGCATAAGTAGTAATAGTGCCAGTTGTGCTTATCTTCCTGATGCAGTGCATATATATATCGCTGATAAAAATATTGCCCCTACGGTCGGTAGCTACTGAATACGGTGTGCCCATCGCGGCGGCTGTAGCCGGCCCGCCATCGCCACTGTAGCCACTGTAGCCGGTACCCGCTATAGTAGTTATAATGCCCGATGTAGTTATTTGACGCACCGCATAATTGCCCATATCGGCAACGTAAATATTTTCGTTGGCATCAACAGCTACCGCATTGGGGTTATTTAGTGTTGCATTTGCCGCTGTGCTGCCATCGCCACTATAACCCTGCGAGCCGCTGCGTCCATTACCCGCCAAAGTACTGGTAACATGTGCGGCCGTAACCCTCCTTATGCGGTTATTGCCCCAGTCGGCTACATAATAGCCACCTGAATTATCGGTAGCTATATCCACCGGCCCATTGAACCTTGCCGCTGTATCGGCACCGCCATCGCCTGCGAAGCCACCTGTAGTTACATAGCCTGCTATCCGGCTTATGATGCCCGCTGTGTTTACCCGCCTTATAATATTGTTACCCCCGTCTACAATATAAACATTACCCAGGCTATCGGTGGCCAGCCCGCCAATACCATTAAGCACAGCAGCGGTAGCTGGCCCGCCATCGCCTGCATGCCCTACTGAGCCATTGCCCGCGAAAGTGGTAATAATGCCATTGGTGTCCACTTTCCTTACCCTTTTATTCCCTTGGTCTGTAATGTAGAGGTTGCTGTATTTGTCGCAGGTTAAACTGCCCGGTGAGTTGAGCCGGGCTGCGGTGGCTGCCCCGCCGTCTCCGCTAAATCCTGAGCTATTGTTGCCCGCAAAAGTGTAGATAAGGCCTGTTGGCGTTACCTTCCTTACCCATTGCCTGCCTTCGTCAGCTATGTATAGGTTGCCCCGTGGGTCGATCGCTACCGCTACTGGCCCATAAAACGATGCCGACGTAGCCGGCACCCCGTTATTGCCATACATGCCGCCGCCACCGGCAAAAGTGGTAATAATGCCTGATGTATTTACTTTCCGTACCCGGGCGTTACCTGCGTCGGCTATGTAAACATTGCCTGCTGTATCGCAGGTTACGCCGCGTGGGCCTGACAGGCGGGCAGTTGCCGCCGCATGGTTGTCATCAGTGCTAAGGTAACCGGCGGTGCCCGTACCGGCAAATGTGCTGATAACACCTGCGGGGCTTACTTTCCGGATTATAGATTTTTGCTGGTCCACAATATACACATTCCCGTACCTGTCGGCCGCTACATTGGTGGGCTGCATTGGGGCTGCTGTTGCCTGCCTTCCGTCGCCTATGCCCCCGGCTATGGTATGTATCACCTGCGCATATGCAGCGCAGCAAATAATGGAATGGAATAAAACAGCGAAGGTAATTTTTGCTTTCATACAATTTGCACTTGAAGGATTACTTAGAAAAAGTAAAAGCAGGCTATCGGTACAATAAAATTACCCATAAAAAGCGAATCACTAAAATAATACATTCAAAATTTCGTGTTTGAACGCAATTACTTTAGTGATTATCAATTATTTATTTACTACAAGTTAAAAGCTATGAGTTCAGCCGAGCATTGGCACTTCAAAAACCAATATGTCGCTCGTTTGTGATGCTTGTATTTCCACATTATCCACTTCACTTATGCCCAGTGCGTCTTTAGCATGCAGTGCTTGCCCTGCAGCGGTTGCTTCGCCGCTTATCATAAAAATGTAAAAGCCATGCTTCGGGCTGTGCGGGCTTACTGTTACTGTATTCCCCGCTTCCAGCGTAGTGCGGTATATCCAGGCGCTCTGGTTAATTTTAAGCCCTTCCCCATCTAAATCTATTGGCGATACTATTGTTTGCAGCTTATTCAACCTTTCTTCCGGCGCAAATGCCCGTTGGTCGTACCTCGGCGCTACATTGCGTTTGTCGGGGAATATCCATGTCTGCAGCAGGTTCACAGCTTTGTCGGCACTGTGGTTGTACTCACTGTGGGTTACGCCAGTACCGGCGCTCATTACCTGCACTTCGTTAGGTACTATGGTTTGGGTGTGGCCCATGCTGTCTTTGTGTGCCAGTTCGCCATCAAGCACTATGGTTATTATTTCCATATTGTCGTGTGGGTGCTTTCCAAAGCCCTCGCCGGCGGCAACTATATCATCGTTAAGCACGCGCAGCGCGCCAAAGTGTACTTTATTAGGGTCGTGGTAGCCGGCAAAGCTAAATGAGTGGTGTGCATTAAGCCAACCATGGTCGGCGTGGCCCCTTTCATCGGCGGCATGGAAAATTGTTTTTGCCATAAAATTATTGTTTTTAAACATTGAATGTACATACATGCATTCAATACTTGTGCCACTAGCGTTTGCTGACAATATTGCAGTAAAAGTATGACAGTAATGTAATGATTGACACGCCGCGCTGGGCTATTTTTGCGGCATTAGGAGCCTCAGCCGCTGATGTGAAAGAGGCCGGGGCAGTTTTGGTTTTTGATGTAATATCGTCCCAGTTAAGCAACAGCATCAGGCTTGCATACAGCAATGCCGACCATATGAGTGATTTGCCTAAAAAAATGAGGCTGTTTTTTGTTTTGTTCTCCATACCCTATTAGTGCATTAAAGCTATGAAAAATTACGGTTGAAAAAAAATCTTAGCTTTAGGGCCTAAAATGATTGAATGCGTAACCTGTCAAAATGCATAATTGCAGCTATAACCCTACTCCAGGCCCCCTCGATATTGGCACAGGAGTTTTTAACTAAAAATATTTGTGGCGCAGCTAAAGGCGGGGCGCATGCCCGTACCACGGTTGCCGATGTTGCCGAAGACAATTATGACGTAAAATACGTAAAGCTGAACCTTGCAGTAGGCAATACATCTACCCATATAAGTGGCGATGTTACTACAAAAGCAAAGGTTACGGCTGCCTCCATGGGTGCTTATGTTTTTGAGCTGAACCCTTTGCTGGCTATCGATTCTGTGCTGATAAACGGCGTTTCGCTGTCAGTAAGCGGCACAGGGGTGGTGCGTACTGTAAGCCTGCCAACGGCATTGGCTGGCGGTGCCGATTTTACGGCCAGGGTATTTTACAGCGGCTCGCCAGTTTCCGGCACCTCCGCTGGCGGCGCTAACGGCATGAACTGTATTGCCTCGCCCAGCTGGGGCAACAGGGCTACCTTTACCCTTAGCGAATCGTATAAGGCTAATGAGTGGTGGCCCTGCAAGCAGTCGCTCAGGGATAAAATTGATTCGGTTGATGTGTGGCTTACCATACCCGATAGCCTGAAGGCCGGCAGCAACGGCAGGCTGGAAGCCATTACTACTATTGATAGCAGCCATGTAAGGTACGAATGGAAGGAGCGCCACCCTATTGATTATTACCTGATATCGCTGGCGGTAGCCAACTATGTTGACTATTCGTACTATATGCATTTTACGGGCAGTACCGATTCCATGCTGGTACAGAATTACGTGTATAGCAACAGTGCTACCCTGCCTTATTTTCGCAATATCATAGACTCAACCGGCATGATGGTTGACTTCTTTTCCGGCTTATTTGGCCGTTACCCCTTCTGGGATGAAAAATACGGGCATTGCATGGCGCCGCTTGGCGGTGGCATGGAACACCAGACCATGACGACACTTGGGTTTTTCCAGTCAACTATTGTAGCGCACGAGCTGGGGCACCAGTGGTTTGGCGACAATGCCACCTGCGGCACCTGGGCCGATATTTTTATGAATGAAGGCTTTGCCAGTTACAGCGAGTACCTTTTCATAGACCATTTCAGGAGCCACACAGGGGCGCTGGCTGATATAAAAGACAGGCAGGATAATGTAAAAACAGCGCCTGATGGGGCTATTTATGTTGATGATACCACTAACGAGAACAGGATATTTGATTCCCGCCTCTCATATGACAAAGGCGCTTGTCTAATACATATGCTGCGTTTTGTGATTAATGATGACAGTATTTTTTTCCATATTATAAAGGCCTATCAGGCACAAACCACCGATAGTACAGCTACGATAATGGACTTTAAAGCCCTTACGGAGTCAATGGCCGGAGTTACAGTTGGCGGCATGAACCTAGATACTTTCTTCAGCCAGTGGGCATATAAAGAGGGTTACCCCGAATATGCTGTAAAATGGAACCAGGCAGGCAATGACGTATATGTGCAGCTGGACCAAACTACGTCTATGCCATCGTCATGCGCGCTGTTTTCCACACCAATGGAAATAAGGCTGCATTCGGCTGCCGGCGACACAACTATTCGTATTTTCAACGATCAGCCGAGCCAGTTGTACCACTTTACATGGTCAAAGGCCATGCTTTCGCTGAAGGTAGACCCTGACTATTGGCTGCTATACCAGCTGAACAGCAATGTTAAAGATGCAACGCTTGATGTGGCCAATATAGCTGCTGCACAGGTAAAGGTTTCCCCTAACCCCGCCACAAGCTACTGGCTGGTTAGTAACCTGCCTGCCAACGCAAAGCTTTCATTGACGGATATAAATGGCAAAGAACTATACACCACGGCTGCTGAAAATGCCGCTGTTAAAGTGCCTGCTGAAAAGCTGGCCCCTGGCTTGTATATACTTAAAGTAGCTGCTGGTAACGTAAATGCCAGCTATAAATTGGTAAAAAGTAATTAATACCGAATGGGCTTTGAACATGCACAAAAAATTTTAAACGGGCTTACGTTACATCCCACCTTTTAGGGCAATGTCGTTTAGTTAAGAAAAAGGGCTGTTTCACGCAAAGGCGCAAAGACGCAGTCCAAAGTTTATTCAAGGTTTCAAAGGCGCAACCAAAAATGCAAGGATACGCTTAACTAAATGAAATCGCCCTTTAGGGACGTGGTGCATACAGTGCAGTTTAAATGCCTATTTGGTATAAGAACCGGCAGGGCTGGATGAGCCCTTAATTTTGGATATAGAAACTACTACCCATGTCGAAAAAGCATACTGCCCGCCCCGATGGCCTGGCATACTCAACCAATAAAGAATTTTTCAATAGCTTCCCGGAAGAGGAGCCTGCCGAAACCTTGCCCAAAGAAAAGCAGAAGCTGAAAGTAACCCTGGATACGAAGCAGCGCGCAGGCAAAGTGGTAACGCTGGTTGATGGTTTTACAGGCACAGAGGATGATATGGAAGCCCTGGGCAAACAACTGAAAACCAAGTGCGGCGCAGGTGGCAGCATTAAAGATGGATATATTATCATACAAGGCGATTATAAAGTGAAGGTGCTCGCCTGGCTTAAAGAGTGGGGTTATGTGCTGGCCAAGTAGGGTTTCATAATTTCCTGGGCAACTTTTGTGAGCATTACTTACTTTTGCGCACGGCAAGGGCTTTTTATTTTTTACCTTTTATTTTTACTTTTTACAACATGTTGCAGGATATTAAGATACTTAATGAGAAAGAAACGCGCGGCGGTTTTGGCGAAGGGATACTGGAAGCGGGGCGCCGCAACCCTAATGTAGTAGCCCTTACTGCCGACCTGGCGGGTTCTTTAAAGCTGAATGCTTTTATTAAAGAATTCCCCGAGCGTTTTATACAATGCGGCATTGCTGAAGCTAATATGATAGGCGTAGCGGCCGGCCTTACTATAGGTGGCAAAATACCTTATACAACAACATTTGCTAACTTTTCTACCTCAAGGGTATATGACCAGGTGCGCCAGTCGGTAGCCTATAGCGGCAAAAACGTAAAGATATGTGCATCGCATGCCGGGCTCACGCTGGGCGAAGATGGCGCTACCCACCAGGTGCTGGAAGACATAGGTATGATGAAAATGCTGCCGGGCATGGCGGTTGTTGTGCCTTGCGATTTTAACCAGACCAAGGCGGCTACGATAGCCATAGCTGACTACGAAGGGCCGGTTTACCTGAGGTTTGGCAGGCCAAAATGGCCCAATTTTACTGCCGAGGACCAGAAATTTGAATTAGGGAAAGCACAGGTTTTAGCAGAGGGCACCGATGTGAGCATAATAGCCTGCGGGCACATGGTTTGGCTGGCAGTTGAAGCAGCCAGGATGCTTGCTGAAAAAGGCATTTCGGCCGAGGTAATTAATATGCACACTATCAAGCCGCTCGATGAAGCAGCTATCATAAAATCATTGTCAAAAACAGGCTGTGTTGTCACCGCTGAGGAGCACCAGGTAAATGGCGGCTTAGGCGATAGCGTTGCTAATGTGGCTTCCCGCCATTGCCCTGTACCGCACGAATATGTAGCTGTTATGGATACATTTGGCGAGAGCGGCACACCTATGCAGTTGCTTACAAAATACGGCCTTACCAAAGAAAATATTGCTGCTGCTGCTGAAAAAGCGGTCAGCCGCAAGTAATGCTAATATCAGGCAAAACATATCTTATAAAAGGCTTTAATCTCAGGGTTAAAGCCTTTTTTGCACAGCCCACTACAACTATTTTTGAGAGGATGGCATGAACGGCTATTTTTTCTTCCCTTACGCTGAGCCACTGTGGAAAACTTGTTAGTAAAATGTTTGCTAACGCCGGAATTACATCACTTTATATTGTCATTAGTTGGTAATAATTTACGCAATTATTAGCTTTAGATTAAAATTTGGAATAATATAGCCTGCGGAATTTAAATTTTTCTCAAAAAACTTAACGTTTTATTCGCCAAATAGGCTAACTTTAGTTATGTTTACGTCCCTAAAACTATGTTAGGGTAAATTTCTTTTTTAGGAATCAAAAGATTTTTGTTAAAAAACACCGATTATGAAGCGAATTGTACGGGTATTTCTCCTATTGAGCCTTATTTTATCTCCTATTCTAGCAAAGGCAACTATTTCGGTTGGTTTTACGGGTGGCCCGTCTTTATCGGGCTGTGATAGCTTATTCGCCTACTTTTCGCCTACGGTAACAGGCTGTAGCGGTGGGGTATCTTACACATGGGTTTATATAGACCCGACAGGTGTCAGGCACACCAGTTCTATATCTAACTATACTTTCAACATGATAGGCAACTGGGATGTTGTTTGTTATGCTGCCTGCGGCGGTGACTTAGATTCGTCCGTACATACATCCTACATCCATGTCTTACGTAGCCCAACCATTGATTTTACTACCACCAGCCCGGCTGCCGATACAAATTTGTCGTGTGCGCATACAGTCAACTTCATCAATACTTCTAATGCCGATACGAGTTGCGCTGGTTATACCTGGACATGGATCATCACAGGGCCAACAGGTACTACTGCCCATACAAGGGATTTAAGTTATTATTTTAGCGCACCGGGTAATTATACGGTGACATTATTATATTTTGCCCCGGCCTGTGGCTGCTTTGGCAACGTGGTTAAGACAAACTATATCAAAATTCAAGCTAAGCCAGACGCATGTTTTACACAATCTGATTCTATTATCTGCCATCCGGGCGGTAGCATTACGGATTCTGCGCTTTGTACTATTGGGGCAACATCCTATGAATGGCATTTTGGCGATGGGGCAACTGTTACAGGCAGCTCTCCGGTAGTGTCACATACTTATACCGCATCTGGCTTTTATAATGAAACTTTGATCGTTAGCAGTAGCGCAGGTTGCGCGGATACTGCTTACAGGTACCATGGCGTTTTCGTAGGTAGTTTAAATGTTGCCATGGCTATTTCTACTGCCGATACTGTTTGCGAGGGTACTACTGTAACATTCACAGGCACTGCATCGGGTGTTATAGGCACAGAAACCCATGTGTATACTTTGTATTCAGGTTCTACTGTTGTTGATTCATATACAGGCTCGCCTGGT
>CANBTK010000042.1 GCA_947372365.1 Flavipsychrobacter stenotrophus
ACATTTTCTAAATTTGCCCCTTCGTAATCAATATTTCAGGGGTTTTACACACGGTAATAACAAAAAATGATAAGAATAGGCAAGATAGTAGCCACGCATGGTATAAACGGGGCGGTTATAATGACACATATTGCAGCGGATTCTAAATGGCTCAAAAAGGGCCACGCGCTTATGGTTGAGATGCAGAAGGGGAGTTATATACCTTATTTCGTTGCCGATTTTAAAGTGGGCAATGAGAGCGAATTTGTTATTAATATAGAGGATATAGATAAGGTGGAGGCGGCAAAGAAACTGGTATCGAAAGCTGTGTTTGTGAATGAAGACGTGCTTGCTGCTTACGCCAAACAATCGCCGCTGCTGTGGATAGGGTTTACCGTAACCGATGTACACAAAGGGCTGCTGGGCCCTATGGAAGATGTGATGCAAAGCCCCAGCCAGTGGCTTGGTAAGGTAATGGTAGGGGATAAGGAAGTATTGATACCATTGGTAGAGCCTATACTACGGGAGGTAAACCTCCGCTCTAAAAGGGTAATCATTGAAATGCCGCCCGGGTTGATTGATGTTTATTTGGATTAAAGCCTCACCCCAGCCCTCTCCAAAGGAGAGGGAGGTGTTGTCGCATACCGCTAGCTTATTACCTAATGGAGTAGATGACCACACTCCTTTATGTGGGGCAAAGACCGAAGGCACGGGGCATTTTTATTTTTTACTTTTACTTTTTGATTTTTGAAAACATGCGTATTGATATAATTACCGTATTGCCTGAGTTGCTGGAAAGCCCCTTCAACCATTCTATAATGAAGAGGGCGCAAACAAAGGGCTTGCTCAATGTGCATTTGCATAACCCCCGTGACTATACCCCTTACAAGCAAGGGCAAGTAGATGACTACCAGTTTGGCGGTGGTGCGGGCATGGTAATGATGGCCGAGCCGTTGGCGATACTGATAGAAAAGCTACAGGGCGAGCGTAAATATGACGAGGTCATTTTCATGACCCCGGATGGCAGCCTGTTTGACCAGAAAGCTGCAAATACGCTGTCTATGCGCGAAAATATCATTATTATTTGCGGGCATTATAAAGGCATTGACGAACGCATCCGCCAGCATTTTGTAACCATGGAAATCTCTATTGGCGATTATGTGCTGAGTGGGGGAGAGTTGGCTGCTGCCGTTGTTGTAGACGCTGTAGGGCGCTTGATACCCGGTGTTTTAAATGATGAAACTTCTGCTTTATTCGATTCGTTTCAAGATGGGTTATTAGCCCCGCCGGTTTATACGCGCCCTGCCGATTTCAGGGGGTGGCCTGTACCAGAAATATTGCTATGCGGCGACCCCAAGAAGATTGACAACTGGCGCCATGAGGAATCGCTCAAGCGCACTGCTGAGCGCCGCCCCGGCTTACTAAAAGAAGATTAAATGAGTAAAGTTTATTTGTGGGTGTACAGCAGGCTTACCAGCAAGCCGCTATTGTATTGGTAAACCTGTTTTGAGTTCACCAGCGCCGATTGCTGCACTATCTGGCTCAGGAATCCGGCTTCCAGCTTTACCGATTTGGTGAATTGGTAGCCGCCTAAAACAGCCAGCCGGTTCTGGTCAAAAATATTCTGGTTAACATTGGAGCCAAAACCAATAAACAATTCATCAAAAGCCGCAGCATACCATGTTTTGGGCTCCATTTTGGTGTGGTTCAGCGGCACATTCAGCCGCATCTGGTAGCGTACCCGGTTAAGGTAGTTATAGCCATTTATTTTATAATCAGCCGCCTTTTGGTCTATCTTGCCTATCATGCGTTGTTCCAGGCGAAGCCTGTGGTTAATAGAAACCCTTTTATAGCTTTCCGTCCAGGCTAGTTGCTCAAAGATGCGGTGCTCAGGGGTATAATAGCGGCCCGGAGGGTAATCGCCATAAGGGAATGTGATAATATACCCATACCCAAGCAGCACACTCACATCATTGTTAAAGTTGTATTGAACCCCACCCCTGGCCAGCGACTGTTGCCAGTTTTGGTAGTAATTTTCCCTGCGCCAGTTATATTCAACATTCAGGCTTATCTTTTTGGACAGGTAAAAGTTACTGATGCAGCTTGTCCAGCAAATATTATTACGGTCTTGTAACCTTTGCGCCTGAGTACAGGCAGCAATTATCATCAGTACAAAAACGATTAAAACTATCTTTTGAATTTGGCTTTTCATTCTCCTCAAGCAGTTGGTTATCAAAACAGGCTGCAAGGTAGGGAATATGGTTTAAACGCCATTGACTAATGGACAGCATAACATCGCCAAAGAGCCAGCCAATGCCGTTTACTCGCACGGTTTAATTAACAGAACTAGGCACATTTGGTACAGCATTTTTTATCCAAAATGAAAAACCACAGCAGGCATGGTGTCCTACTGTGGCTGTCTTATGGTAAGAGGGCAATAGGGAGATTCTTTAGTATTTTTTGTTTTAGCGTAATTAAAGAATTAAGAAAAAATGGTGATTACTGGCTAATAACTAAATGGTGATTACAAGCCAATGCATTATGGTGATTAAAGGCCAAGGCCTTAATGGTGATTACAGGTAAATAGATTAGGCTGCTGGCTTGGAAATATTAAATTTTATCTTTACGTGAGTGTTTTGCACCGTCCATAATTGTTATTGCAAGGGGAGTGATACCATGGCGTGGGCAATTTGCTGTAACGCAGTTCCTGTCTACGGATACACCAGCCTGCTTGAGATTTCCTGACGGTAGGGAAGGGGCCCTAACCCTGTTGACTACTACCTTTTGCCAATCGAAATGTTCACGGTTATTCCGCTTACCCCATTAGCTGATGGAGGAATAAATGCACCATAAGAGAACTTTGGCAAATGGTTGTATCCTAAAACTTTGCTGTTACAAGGCTACTCTCTAAGTAGTTCTGTCAGCACATGGTTTTAAATCAGGGGGTAACACAGGCGTACTGGCATTGCCTACGCTGTAGCAGGAGGGCCACGTAATGAGCTTACATAATACTCATGTAGCAACTTCCTGTGCTGAAAGAACGTTGTATATTCTTTAGGTGCGGAATGTACGAGTGGGGAAAACTGGAAGAATAAGGGCGTTATCAGTAAACAGGTACTTTGCACAGCCCTTGTGCGGCGGTGCTTCTTTATTTTGCGCGAATGTTCATTACTACTATTGCCACTTTTATACTGCAAGGTGGTTAGTGGTATGGTAGATTGCGTAAAGTCAGCAAGTGCTAATGAAGAATTTTGCCATTTTGCTTGTTTAGCATTGGCTTCTGGCCCCGATTCCCTGAATGCAGAAAGTGAAAAGTAATTATATTCGGTAAATTGCCGGCTATGGCCGTTGTGGCGAAGGTGGTTAGATAGCAGCGCATCTGCACTGATAAACAGGCAGAAGAGGAGTAAAAGTGATTTTATTTTTACGATGCTATTCATTCCTTCGGCAATTATTGTTTCACTAGTTTCAATACTTGTTGGTAAGTAGCCGTTTGTGCTTTCAGAAAATACATCCCAGCTGGCAAGTGGCTCATATCATAAGAAACAGATGCATTTTTACCGCTATCAAAAAAATGCGAAAAAACCATCAATTCCCTTCCCGTAACATCAGCTAGCATGAAAGTAACATCATCAGCTGAATGCAAGTTAACAATAATATCTAAATTATGTACAACAGGGTTAGTAATTAAAATAGTCAAGCCTGCCGCCGCCGGGCCCTGAGTATCCTTGACGTCCAGCTGCTCGGCGGAGCACCTGAAGTCTGGGATACCGTAACCAATCTGGGTGCCCGGAGTAAGGTATTGGCTCGCACACTTTATTATGGCAAGCCTCAATTGAGCCGGGGTAGCGCGTGGCACAGCTTGCCATAGGCATGCCGCCCAGCCTGCAACCTCAGGAGTGGAGATAGAGGTGCCATTGATGTAATTAACCCCGCCTGACGTATTGAAAACAGCCCCCGGCTGCCCCAGCGTACATACATCTGGCTTCACCTTGCCCGTTGCATTGGGGCCGTAGCCGCTGTTACTTGCATTAACGCCCGATAGGTCTACGTTGCCTACTGTTAGTGCGCTATCCGCATCGCCCGGGGTAAGTATGTTATTCCAGGTACTGCCGCCCTCATTGCCCGCCGATGTTACAAACAGCATCCCTTTTTTGGTGGCCAGGTTAGCCCCCCTGGCTGCAACAGTGGTTTTGCCATCAAAATCGGTTGCAAAAACGAAATTATCAGAGGTGTTATCAAAGATATTGTAGCCCAGCGAAGACGATATAATATCGGCACCTATGCTGTCGGCGCGTTCCATGGCACAAACCATATTGAGCAGCTCAATAGGCTGCTCAGAATTGTCATCTTCGGTAACATATAGCGCATAGGAAGCAAAAGGCGCTGAGCCAACGAAAGTATCGGGCATAAGCCCTGCCATTGTAGATAGTATTTCGCCGCCATGGTTGTCGTAGCCATAAACGGTATTGCTGGCCAGCGTAAAATTATGTTTATCAATTATCCGGCCTGATGAACGAAGGCTATCGAAACCCGAATGTGTATCCACCCCTATAAACCCGGCATCAACAACGGCTATTATTTTACCCTGGCCCTTGTAGCCCAGGTTATGCAGGTAGTTGCCGTTAACCATAAGGGTCTGGTTCCAGGTAGCGGAATAATAAACTGCATCGCTAGAGGTAGTTTTAGCAGATGGGGTAGAGCCTGCTGTTTCATGGCCGTTACCGTTGCTACTAGCCGCTTTATTGTGCAATGTGCCAGCATAGTAGCCAACTAGCCTGCGGCTGCTTATAAAAGCCTTGCCGTCAAGGTTGTGCGCCTGGGTGGAATCTGATAATAACACCACGCAGCAATTCATCCATTTAGATACGCAATGCAGCTTGCCGCCTGTTAGCGCCAGCACACTATCTACATATGCCCGTGTTACGGGTAGGTCGGTACTATCTAAGGCTATGCCCTGATTAGCCCTGCGCGCAAAAGAATGCGGGGACAAAAAAGTAAGTGAGTCACTAAAGGGTTGAGTGCCGTTTTTATTGCGGAAATTGACCTGATATGCATATTGCACAGCACTTGCCGCCGCCGCAAACTGGAGCAGCGTAACCAAGAGCAATAGGGCCTTTCTGCACATAAAATGACTAGTTGTGGTCTATGGCACGCATAATAACCGTAAAACCGGTGATGCATTTTTCATTGGTTGGGAGGTAGTCCCAATGTGTCCACTCTTTATACACCATACCTACGTTAAACGCGTAAACCTCTTTAGCGTAAATGCGGTAAGCAAATACAGCAGAGTCCAACTGAGGGTAGTTAACCGATTCATTGTCTTCTATTACAGTAACCGTATTATCGTAGTTTACGTAGCCGTTGTTATAAGATTTGTTTACGTCCTGATAGGTGTACTGCCAGTTCTTGTAAAAGCTGAGCGAAGGGTCCTTAACATCTATGTTAGCATTGCCTGCCCATGTAAGCCCTTGCTGTATTGGGTAAACCATTTTAATGAACTGTGCGCCATCCTGGTTATAAAGCAGGCTTGTAACAGGCGTGCCCGCAGGTGGTGCAGTTGTAGTTTGTATAATATCGGCAGGCGTAAGCAGTATAACGCGCGATTTAGTCCAGATAGAAGCATTATCGGGGCGGAAGTACACATCCATTATGTACGAAAGCCTGTTTTGTTTGTCCCTGAAAGTATCGCTGATGCCATATTTCAATTGGGTCCTTGTTTCCAACTGGCGGCAAACCTGCACGGTATCATAAACCCAATGCCCTCCGGTATCAATGCTGCTGTCCCTACGTGGCGTAAAGAAATATATGGTAGAGTCAACGTTATAGGTGATGAACTTGCCAAGTTGTACAGGGAAATAATTAAGCGTCTGGTCGCCGGTAGTTACCTTAGTTTTTTTACAAGAAAAAAGGGCTGCGAAGCAAAAAACGGCTATGAATATAAGAGGTATGAGCTTTTTTGACATAATTCCGGCTGTGATATTTAGCGTAAATTTAGTTAAAGAAACGAAAATAAGTATAATCCGGCGAAAAAGAGCCGAATATTCTTTTAAAATCCATTTAAATGTTGGGTAAGGTGTGGATATAGTAACAGGTGGTTATTACGCCCTACGGTTTTCGTCAAAAATGAAACGCCAGCATAACTACCAGTGGCACATTGACCAGCAATATGAATTTGAAATAGTCTTTCCGGTTTTCAGGGGCTGCAAAACTAAGTCTGATGAAAAGGACTAAAGTGTATACTAAAGCCACCCCAATAGCAAATATTGCAAAGGCTGCCAATCCTGTTCCGCACCTGGGTCCAGGGTCATCTTTCGTCCCGTCAATTGCGTTTTGCATGCCTGACAAAGAATCATTACAAAGCCACAACCAGCCGAAGTAGGGTAGCATAAGAATAGTAGAAATGATATGCCGCCGAAACATCATAGTTTGTTTACTATAATAAACGTATGCTCTAATTGGTTACACTTTAAAAGGGTGGGACAACTATACAAAATTAATATTTCCCACCCATTGATTTATGTATCACGCCGCCACCTACAACGTCATCACCCTCATAGAAAACAGCCGACTGGCCCGGGGCTATGCTATTCACCGAATGGTTAAATAGGACATGTGCACCACCGTCCATCGGGGTGATGATGCTCTCCGTCCCAGGGTCGCGATAGCGAATCTTGGTAACGGCCTCCATACTGGCAGGTAGGGTAGCGTACTTTACCATATTAATGCCCTTTACCATCATTTCGCTGGCTTCCAGTTCGTGGGCTTCGCCCAGCACCACTGTATTGCTTTCAGGTTGTATGTGAGTAACGAACATAGGTTTACCAAAGGCTATTTCAAGCCCCTTGCGCTGGCCTATGGTATAAAAGGGGTAACCCTTATGCTTGCCTACAATTGTGCCATCAGTGAGTACAAAATTACCACCATTTACACGTTCTTCCAGCCCGTTCACATTGCGCTTCAGGACGCCCCGGTAGTCGTTATCAGGCACAAAACAAATTTCGTAGCTTTCTGCTTTCTTGCTCAGGTCTTCGTAGCCCATATCCAGTGCCAGTTGGCGAACCTCTGTTTTTAGCATATCTCCCAGGGGGTATATACTGCGGCTCAGGCATTCCTGCCCAAGGCCCCAAAGCACATAGCTCTGGTCTTTGGTAAGGTCGCGGGCTTTCGATAGCACAAAACGTTCGTTTTCCTCCCTCACTTTTACATAGTGGCCTGTCGCAATGAAATCGCAGCCCAGTGCATCGGCACGCTTAAGCAATGCAGCCCATTTTATATGGGTATTGCACAGCACACAAGGATTAGGGGTGCGGCCCGCAACATATTCTTCTATAAAGTTCTCTATTACAAAACCGCCGAATTCCTCACGGATATCCAGTACATAATGCGGGAAGCCGTGCTCCACAGCAGCCATGCGCGCATCATTAAACGAATCCAGGTTGCAGCATCCAGTTTCCTTTTTGCCACCGCCCGACGATGCATAGTCCCATGTTTTCATGGTAATGCCTACTACTTCATAACCCTGGTTGTGGAGTATAAGTGCGCTTACAGTACTATCAATACCGCCGCTCATAGCTACCAGAACCTTACCCATTTTACTCATAAGGCTGCAAAGGTAAGTAATACTGAGTTTATTGATATTTGATGGGCTTATAGGGGTATTGGGGGGTAGTCATTAGTCGTAAGTTGTAAGTCATTAGTCATTAGTCGTAAGTTTTAAGTCGTCAGTCATAGGTTGAAAGTCGTAGGTCATAAGTCGTAAGTTGTAAGTCGAAAACCTTATGCAGTGCGCCATAAACCGAAGAAAGCCATGGAGGGCATTTTAGAAGTTGCGGGCAATGCCAATTTCATTGGCGCTTGGGGCAATAAAGCTGTAATTTCCGTAGCCATTCCGGGTATAAACGGTGGCGGCGACCGCCCTTGGTAAACCTATTACCACAACTCCAACCCCAGCCAGGGCTATAACCGCAGCTTTCTTGCTGTCGGTTGAGGTTGCACCATTTACAATCCCTTTTATAATAAGCCCACACCCAAGAATGGCTACCAATTTTACCTATATTGGCAACAACGCTTTGTTGCCCCTCTGAATTGTGTGCCGCTGCACAAGGCCTGTTAACTAACGCTACCAGTCGTCTGTTACTGTTCCAAAGTGTGGGATAGAATTGAATGTTAGCAACTTATTTTTATAGGAAAAAACCTCATTTATTTTGCCAATATAGCTTCCTATTGACTCTAAAGTTAATGTTTGGTCTGCTACAATTTCAGAAACAGCCTTTTCAATAGTTTGAGGGCTCAAATCTTTAATTACAAGCATATCCGATGCCCAAAAATAACTATCTGTTGAACTATTCATCAGCTTCTTGATATTATCCAATGTAAAGAGGGTAATAACATATACATTCTCATTTTCTAATATTACATCAACATCAATGTTGTCGTCAAGTATATCAGAAATGCTATAACCTGCGGGAAAGAATAGTTTAAAATTCATTATTTGTAAGCGCTATTTAAATAAATAATTAATCACTTGTTTTTGGTTGTCTTTATTGGTAAAAGATAAAGAGGGTGATATAAAATAGGGTTTCTATTTTCATGGCATGCAGCTTTTTCAAATAATGCTGACTAAAATAGCTAAAAATTATAAGCTATACCCATTTCATTGTTTTTCGGTGCAACAAAACCAACTCGCTTCGTTTTTCTGGTTGCATTATAGATGCCGCCAACAATAGCTGTAAAACCACCCAATACTATAGCCAGAAACCCAAAAAAAAGTAGTGCCCAGGCCCCGTCAGGGACGAAGGCATACCCGCCGCGCTTCGGTGTTGCCGAGCCCCATACAATGCCGCAGATAAGCATACCACCGCCACCTATCATCATGCCCCTGCCAATTTTTGAAACCATGCACTTGTGGCGTATTGGGCTGTAGGCACTGGCCCTGGCGGGCGTGTACTGCCGTAGCGTAGCTTTCTGTGCTTCGTAAACCGCGGCTATTGAAGCGGCGGCCTTTATGGGCATAGCTGCATACAATTGTGGCATTGCTGCAAGGGTAAAAAGTATTGCGAGTAAAAATCCCCTGATTTTCATTGTAGTGTTTTTTGGTTAACGATGTTGCAAAAGTGGGGCATATTTTTCGCCAAATGTTTGACAAATGTCAAGTTCGGGCCGCGGCCTTCTTTATTTGACTTTTGTCAAATTGCCCAAAAGGCAAAAAAACATGTGCTAACA
>CANBTK010000043.1 GCA_947372365.1 Flavipsychrobacter stenotrophus
ATTAAAAATCAAAAAAAAACAATGAAAGACATATAATCTAAGTCAGTCCGGCTCCGGCCAAACTCGGTATCTCGCTTGACAAAAACCTTCAACAATGTCAAGTATCTCTATAATTCTATTGTCTGTAGTCTCATCATCAATTGTCGACCTTAAATATTCTAAGTAACTTCTCACCTTCCCTTGAGCTATACCTTCATCTCTAAGATTTTTTAAAAAATCAGAAATATCTTGCAGATGTATTGGGTATTTTAAGTAACCATTTAAGATATTCTGCCAATTGTCATTCATATGATTATTTTTCCGGCTTTATTGGTGTTCTCACCAACAACCATCAGGACGTACTCGTTTTATACAGTAGAACATAAATTTAAACACATGGAGTGAGAATTCCACCCTTTTTTTTTGTTCTCATCAACAACCATCTGAAACATCCTCTTTGTGTGCTCTACCTTTGTCATGCTGACGAAGGAAGCATCTGCATTAAGAGGGTATGTGGGTAAAAGATGCCTCGTACCTCGGCATGACAAAGCAAGAGAGAAAAACTATACTAGCCTCCTTTATCCGTATTCTTTTATGAATGACGTTGTGTTTTCAGCTGTCGCTTGCGAACTGGTTGCGATGAATAGAATACATCCCGGTGGTAGTGGGTGAGAACACCAACACCACCCACAAAAAAACAGGGGCTGAAAATCCTTCAGCCCCTGCAATTAAAAAATATTCTGATTACGAACCTACTCCACCAAAAACTTCCGTGTCGCAGTTTCAGCACCCGCAATTTCGGTGGTTACGAAATAAATGCCGGTGGCAAGTTTCGGTAAGTGAATCAGCTCGGTATTGGTTTTTTGGTCCAGCCTGTCTTGCAGGCGGGTTATGACCGTGCCCGTTTCGCTGGTTATGGTAAATGTTGCTGATGCTGCTGAGATGCCAGCTAAACCAATATCCAGTTTCAGCCACTCCCTGCATGGGTTAGGGTAGGCGTCTGATATGGTAATGTTGTTTTTGTTGGCGTTAACTATACCGGTGTTGTAATGTGTGGTATCATCATTCACTATCACGAACTGGCTGTTAAAAGATGTTACGCCGCTGGTTGCTTTCCAGGTAAGGCTGCTGCCGGTTGCGGCATAGTTGAGCGTACATGCGCTATCCAGCTCAGCACCCCAGGTATTACCAAAATCTCCGGTAGCCCTTTTGTACAAACGGAAGTCGCCCGCATGGTAACCGGGATACAAAATGCGCAACTTGCTCAGCACAATGCTATCGGGTGTGGTAAAGGTTGGGTTAGTGCCATAGTTATTCAGTACAAAATACCCCTTAACTATCGGCCTGGCATCAGGCTTTGTATCGGGGTTGCTGTTCAGGTGAAAGGCTACGACTTCCCCGTTAGGGTAGGTACCACCCGTTGGCAGGTGCAGTTTTACATGCGCTGCCGAAAGGTCGTTGAGGCCGGCACTGTTTACTGTACTATCCCTGTAAACCACGCCTGTAGCAACCGGCGCAGTAGAGGTAACAATATTAGCCGATGGCACTGTTACGCTAAAGTTGTTCTTTACGTCATAGAGGCTGCCGCTCATCTGGTCGTATTGGTTAAACTGGTAGTACTTAACCAGTCCCGGTTCGGTTGCGGGGTCGGTAATGAGGTGCATTTTTTCGCGCACTTCGCTTTGGCTCAGGGCATAGTTGAAAATCTTTACCTCATCAATCTTACCATTGAATTTTGACCCCTGCCCGTTATGCACATCGTAGTTAAGCATAAAGGGTGCCAGCGAAAGGTTGATAACCGGCATGGGCGAGTAACTGTTCACGGTATCACCAACACCATTCAGGTATATCACCACGCCATTAGGGCTGTAGGTGAGTACCACATAGTTCCATTTTGTACTGTCGCAGATAAGGGTACTGCTGTTGCCATAATTCACCATGCTATCGGTATAGCAAAGCTTCAGGTTGGGTGTATACCCACTGAAGGTAAACCCGAATCCAAAGCCATAGCCATTAGAACCCGGATAGGCTGGGTGCGAAACTATTTGCGAGAAACTGCTCTGCAAACCCTTTGGCTGTATCCATGCCGAAATGGTGAAGTTGTTGCTGTTAATATTGGCTGTGCCCAGGTTCACCGTTTGCGATGTTTTATTGAGTTGTATGCAAAGGCCTGCCACCGTATCTGGCGCGCAATGGTCGTCTGATACGTATATCATGCTATCTACTGTATGGCTGTTTGTTTGCCCGGCGGAATTGGTAACCGTAAGGGTTACCGCATAGTAACCCGGCCCTGGGTAAAGCACCTGTGGGGTGCGGGCGCTGGTGCTGCTCACCCATACCGAACCCGGGAATGACCAGGTGCGGGTAGCGCCGGCGTAGTTAACCATGGAGTAGTCGTAAAAATTAACGGTATCGCGGGTGCAGCCTACGTACTGCCTGTCGGCCATAGGCTGGGCTACGGGTGCACCTGTTGCGTAAAGCGGTGTTTCCCAAACGCTGCAGTTGCCACAAAGGCGCATTTTGTTGTCGCGGTAAAATATAAGCGCGCCTTCCCTTGCTTCAAGGCTTGCAGGCAAGCCGGTGCTAAAGGCAGCCCAGTCGCTCATGCTGGAATCGCGGTAGTAAACTTTTGAAGGCCGGGTATTGGTAATTGCATATATGCCGTGGTTGGTGCCGCCATGAAACTGCAGGAACGAAACGGGCTTGCCCGAAAGTACCGACCCGGTATAGTTAACCCACGTACTGCCACCGTCTAACGATTTGAAAACTTTATTGGCAGCAGTTGCCTGCGCCATGCACACATAGACCTCGTTTTCGTTCAGCGGGTTCACGGCTACATCGGTATTGTAATAACTCCATGATACTGGCAGGGTAAGCTGCGCCCATGTGGCGCCAGCATTGGTTGTTTTGTAAAAGCCATTCCTGGCACACGCATAAATTACCGAAGGCTTGCTGCGCGCAATTTCGAAACGCCATACCTTATTGTTGATGCCAAAGTTATGGAGTGCAGTATAGGATGCGCCGGAGTTGGTTGATTTCCACAAGATGCTATCCATACCCAGGTAAAAGGTGTTGGAATAGCGTGGGTCCACAACCAGCTTGCTCGCAAACAGGCCGTAGTAATCATCCTGCGGCCACATGGTGTTAGGCACCGAAGGGTCAGGGTACAGTATGGACCCGCCAAGGGTTGTTGGTACTTTAACTGTACCTATGTCCCTGAAGCCAGTGCTCTGCCCGCGCCCATGAAACACATGCCCTGTAGCCGACTCGCCGCCACCCAGCGACAGCGACTTGCCGCCACCATAGTAATCGGCTATAGCGGTGTTGCCATTGTGGTACCTGCCTCCTACCACGATATCTTCATCCCAGCCCTGCCCAAAGCCCCAGAAGTCGGAACTGCGGAGGCCATTATCGCGCACTGCCCAGTTGGTTGTGTTGGTAAAAAAGTCGGAAGAATAATTGACGCCGCCGTCGGTAGCAATGTAGGCATCGCCACCCTTGGCAACCGCGCACTGCATATCGGGGTGCAAACCGAATGAGCCGTGGTAACCACCCAACGGGCTAAAGTTTACGCCGCCATCGGTTGATTTATAGCTGGTGGTGGTGCCTACAATCACATCATTGGCATTGGCTGGCGATACTACTATGCCCAGGTCGTAATAACCCTGCCCGTTCGACATGCCGAGGCCGGTAGTCGCATTAGTTCCCGTAAGCCCTGTAGCGGTAGATGTTACTGTAGTATCCCAGGTAGTTCCGCGGTTGGTGGTTTTGATAACGCAGGGCGGGGTAGAGTTACCCAGGTTTACACAATACACCACGTTGGTGCTTGCCGGCGTTACGCCCAGCCTTGCGCCAGATGTGTTGATGGTAGATACGGCGCTGCTGGTTACATTGGTAAAGGTGGAGCCGCCATTGGTAGAGCGTAAAAACTGTATGAGGTTGCCTGATGTGGAGCCCACTGCATAAATAGTGTCGGTGCCCGTTGGGTTCATGGCAAGGTCGTAAAGCGTACCGGTTACCGTGCCGCCCGATGCCGCCGTCCAGCTACTGCCATTATCGTCGCTGTAGTAGATTGTTGTGGACCCGGTTATAAGTATGCGGCCCGTACTTGGGTTGATGACAATAGCATTGCCGCCACCGCCTGTAAACGAACTTAAGGTTGACCAGCCAGCGCCGCCTGTTGTTGTTTTTAAAAGTGTGTGCGATGTGCCATCGTAGGTATAAACAATATTTTCGTTGTGCGGGTCAATAGCTATTGACATGGCGAGGCAACTATATAGTGTGTCGGTTACCGAAACCCAGTTAAGGCCTTTGTTGGCTGTGCGGAAAAGGGTGCCTGGCTCGCTGGATGCGTACAATACCGATGGGTTAGAAGCCGAAACGGCTATGCAATAAATATTGGCCTGATGGTTTTTAAGTACACCACCCTGGCTATATGTTTGTGTAGGCCCCAGTAAAGACCAGTTAGCGGCAGTGGTGGTGCGCGCGGCGGCAGTTGTTGCTGTGCCGCTGTGCTGGTTTTCCAGCGACCTGAGCAATTGCTGCTTATGGTAACCTGCATCATACTGGATGCTGCCGTCAGGCTGCAGGAATGGTGCCATTTTATTGCGCCAGCGAATGTAGGCGTTGATATAAGGCTCTTCGTGAAAGCCGCCCTCATTTTCCTCTTCTTCCCTTTCGCCATCTTTGTACATGGCTATCATGGAATCTATTGCGAAGATATTGGGATGGCCCCAGTCTACTTTTTGTACCCATTCGGGCACTGGCAGTGTAGCAGGGAGGCCGAAAGGAGGCTTTGCCTGCTGGGCACTTAATGGTGCGGCGAATGTTGTAATGCAAACCACGGCCAGGCCGGCGCATAATTTTTGTAATCTCATATCTATCGCATTCAAAATAAACAATGTAATAAGAGCGTTGAGGGCATGAACTAAAACAAATGTACTATGTTTTGGCGATGCCGGGGTACACATTATCCTATCTTAATATGTCAGCTGGCATTTTATTATAAAAACCGCTTTGGGATATGCGCAAAACTGCTTTTGAAAATTCTCTGCAATAGCCACCTTAGAAGGCACAGCCTTGCTGCGCCTCCTGTTTAACTCAAAGTTAATTGACTTAACTTTTCTCCTATATATCTGCCAAAATGTTAGTTTGCCGTAGCGCTTCACATAGCCGAAAAACATTATTCATATATGTATTCAAACACCGCCTCGCATGCTAAAAACAATGTGTGTGTAAAAAAAATAAACCATTAGTAACATGTTGCATTTTTATTATTTCAAATAAAAAAATAAAAATTAGCGCTAAGTGCATAATAATTCCATTTTGGCAGTATTATTTACATAATTTTGCACGGGGTATATTATATACCATCAAAAGACACATTTTTTCGCATTTTGCGATTATTATAAAATTTCCGTTATAATGAGCTTTTTGAGCTTTTTTAAGTTCCTGACACAAGAAATTGCCATTGACCTTGGCACAGCAAATACATTAATCATCCACAATGATGAAGTAGTAGTAGATGAACCTTCGATAGTAGCGATAGACCGTACTACCAATAAGATCGTTGCCGTAGGCAAAAAGGCAATGATGATGCATGAGAAAACTCATGAAAACCTTAAAACAATACGCCCCCTTAAAGACGGTGTGATAGCCGACTTTAACGCAGCTGAAGGCATGCTGAGGGAAATGATAAAATTGGTTTACCCTAAAAAACCAATGTTCCCGCCAAGCCTGCGCATGGTTATATGCATACCCAGCAGCATTACCGAAGTAGAAAAGAGGGCTGTGCGCCACTCTGCCGAAATGGCTGGTGCCAAGGAAGTATTTATGATACACGAACCTATGGCTGCGGCCCTGGGTATAGGCATTGATGTAGAGGAGCCAACGGGCAATATGATTATTGATATTGGCGGTGGTACTACTGGTATCTCAGTTATTGCACTTGCAGGCATTGTTTGCGACCAAAGTATACGTATAGCCGGCGACGAGTTTACCGGCGATATTATGGAAGCTATGCGCCGCTACCATAGCCTTATGATAGGCGAGCGTACCGCAGAGCAGATTAAAATACACGTAGGCTCAGCCCTGAAAGATTTAGACAATCCCCCCGATGATATTGCAGTGAACGGCCGTGACCTTGTTACCGGCATACCGAAGCAGATTATGGTATCTTACCAGGAAGTTGCTGAGGCACTTGATAAATCAATCTTTAAAATAGAGGAAGCAATTTTGAAAGCGCTGGAAAGCACCCCTCCCGAACTGGCTGCCGATATTTACCGCCGTGGGCTTTACCTCACTGGTGGCGGCGCATTGCTCAGGGGCCTTGACAAGCGTATTTCGCACAAAATCAAGCTGCCTGTACATGTTGCTGAAGACCCGCTGCGCGCAGTGGTACGCGGCACAGGCATGGCGCTCAAGAACATTGTGCGTATGCCATTCCTGATGAAATAATTTGGCCTGCGGCTTTTTATGAAAGCTGTATTGCCCGGTTGCTTCGTTTATGCTGAACTTGATTATATTTTCTAAAAATAAAAAATAACATCCCCCTGCCGCTTCAGGCGGGCCAGGGGAAGAGGGGGCTTTTTTGTGCGCAATTTTATTCTCATCATACGCCGCTTTTTTAACCTCATATTATTTGCAGGGCTGGAGATTATTTGCTTTATACTTATAGCGCATTCCCATACCCTGCAGGGCGATGATATTGTTAGCTCAGCCAACACCGCCACCGGCCTTATCTATAAGAAACAAACCGACCTGTTTTACTACATAAGCCTGGGCAAGATGAATGACAGCCTGCTGAGCGATAACGTAAGGCTGCGTAAAATTGTAGACCAGTACCGCACACTGGATACCTTGCGCGATAGCTTTGTGCACAAAGCGCTGGTAAATACAGATACTACTGTACATGTTATAAAGTATGCCGACTATGTTTACCGCACTGCTAAGGTCATCAACAATTCGGTTGATGGTATCAACAACTACATTACTATTGACAGGGGATCTAAGCATGGCATTGCCAAAGGCATGAGCGTTATATCCAGTACCGGGCTTGTGGGCAGGGTGGAGTATGTATCGGCTAACTTCGCCTGCATCCTTTCTATACTCAGTAATAAGCAGCAGGTGAGCGCCAAGCTAAAGGACGGCACGTTTAAGTCAACCGTTTGGGATAATGAACACCCGGAAACCTTCCTGATGAAGGATATGCCGCCTGAGCTAAAGGTGAAACGCGGCGACTCCGTGTTTACCACATCGTTCGGCAGCGTGTTCCCGCCCGATGTGCTTATTGGGCGCGTAGCCAAAATAGAAATGAATAAGAAAAACGGTAAACAGCAATTATTCCTTACCCCGGCCACCAACTTCAGGAACCTGCAATATGTGTATGTGCTTGAAAACCTGTTGGCTGCCGAGCAAAAGCAACTGGAAGAATTACCCGCAAAAAAATAGCAATGAATATTTACTTAAAGAACATTTTGCGTTTTTGTGTCATTATTTTGCTGCAGGTATTCATCCTCAACAAGATAACGCTGCACTGGTTTACCCAGCCCGCAGGCGCGTTGTTCAACCCGTTTATTTATCCCCTGTTTATACTGCTGCTGCCGTTTGAAACCCCTGTATGGGTGTTGCTTGTCCTGGGTTTTTCGCTGGGTGTTACTGTCGATACTTTTATGACCACTGCGGGCATGCACGCCTGCGCTACTGTGCTTATTGCTTACCTGCGTACCAATGTGCTGAACGCACTTATGCCCCGCAACCTTTCGGAATACATTAACCAGCAGCCTTCTATCAAAAATATGGGTTGGTCGCCCTTCCTGGTGTATAGTGGCTTCCTTATGCTGCTGCACCACAGCGTGTACTTTTCTATTGAGTCGTGGAGTGCGTCCAGCTTTGGGCCGTTATTGCTAAAAATAGTGGCCAGCTTTGTTACCTCTATGCTGTTTATTATAGTGTACATATTACTTTTTACGCGCCAGAATGTAACCAGGGCCTAGCCTCACTATTATGATAACAAGTTGGTAATTTTTCAATTACTTAATCCTGTTTTTCGTTTAAAAAGCTGAAATTTACAACTAACTGATCCGTTATGAGAAATGTAATCTTCTTCCTCGCCATCCTTGGTTTTATAATGCCTGCCACTGTTTTTGGCCAGGTGCCCCCTGTAAAGCATGCGTCGGCCGAAGTAAAGGAAAAGCAGCGCGAGCGTGCAGACTATAAAGATTTCCGCAAACAGATAATGCTGCTGAAGGAGTATGCAGACGAGAAAAAGAAAATACCTAAACTGGCAAAGGATAGCAAGGAGCAGGTAAAAATTATTGCGAGTATTGACTCTATAGATGGTGGCGACGAAATTAAAACACTTACTGGCTATATAACCCAGCAAATAGGCGACAACAGCGTTAACGCTTACGAACTCACTTACGACCGCGCAACTAAGAAGATAACTGCAGTTAAGAAAACAGGTGATGGCGTAGAGCCTGAAGTTGCTGAAGCAAAGGAAAAACCAGCCGCTAAAGAAGCTACTAAGAAGAAGCCAGCCACAGCTAAAAAGAAGGACGAAGACGGCGACGACGAGGAAGAAGCCGACGAGCCTGAAGATAAACCATCAAAAACTACTAAGAAAGGCGACGCTGAATAGCAGCCCGCTTATTTAGAAATACCTGCCATCGCCATAAAGGTAACCGAACAACAAGCATGTAAGCAGGAAGTAGATAATGAGCATTATGTACTTTGTCTTTATCTGCCCCACAATGTCAAGCATCTTGGGCGGTACCACACGGGTATTGATAAAGAAAAGGGCCGCTGCTGTAAGTACTATAAAAGGGCGGTGAAGGTTGGTTTGGAAAATGATACTTAAAAAACCTGTTGGCGCAATTTCTTTTGTCAGTTCCACAATGCCTTTCAGTACTATTACGTGCATTATTGTATTCACTGTCAGTGAAAAGTAGTAGGAAAACTTCTTCGCACCGGTAATAATATACATCAACTTAAATGCCTCTAGCGTCAGCGGTCTCATATCGGCGGCGAAGTTACAATTTTTAATATACCCTGCAATGCATTATTGCATAATAAACC
>CANBTK010000044.1 GCA_947372365.1 Flavipsychrobacter stenotrophus
TCTTCAAATTTCCATTTGAAGTAATCTGCATAGGTATAAACTTTATTTACGTCAAGGTCGGCCAGTTGCATGTGGGGATTATTTATCCAAAAATACAGAAATTACCCTAATATTGTTTTTCGCAAAGCTTATCGCGTCGCGATTTAATATTTCATGCTTCCACCTACACCCATAAGGCTTTCGCAGTTAACGGCATTAATAGGCAACACCATTAAGTACGCCTTCGATGGCGAATTGTTCTGGGTGGTTGGCGATGTTACCAGCCACAACCATAAGGAAAACGACGACAGGCATTTCTTTGTGCTGGCGGAAAAGGGGGAAGGCACTAATTCGCTGGTGGCTAAGGTGGAAACCGTGGCATGGAAAGAAGCCGCCGAAAAGATAAGGGCTTTTGAAGCGGCAACAGGGCAACGGTTCCAGAACGGGCTGCATGTATTGGTTGCAGTATCCGTTTCTTATAGCGCGGCCTATGGCCTAAAGCTTACACTGCACGATATTGATATCAATTTTACTATTGGCGCGCTGGAACAGGAGAAGCAGGCCATACTGCGCAGGCTGGAAACAGAATGCGCTGATTACATAAAGCGCGACGGCGAAAGGTATATTACCCGCAACAACCAACTGGAGCTTAATACCGTAATTCAAAAAATAGCTGTTGTAGCCTCTAACGCCACAGCGGGCTATGAAGATTTCCTGCACACGCTACAGAACAACCCTTACCAGTACTCATTCTTCGTTGACAATTATTTTACGCCTGTGCAGGGCGAAAACAATTCGCACCTCATTAAAAAGGCGCTCATTGATATTTACAATAGCGGCAAGGCTTATGATGCTGTTGTTATTATAAGGGGCGGTGGCTCACAAACCGATTTCCTTATTTTTGAAACGTTTGAGCTGGGTCAGGTTGCAGCGAAATTCCCTATACCCATCATTACCGGGATAGGCCACCAGAGGAACGAAACTATTGTGGACCTTATGGTGCATTCGCCTGTAAAAACACCCACCAAAGCCGCTGAGTTTATCATAGCCCAAAACAGGTATTACGAAGAATGCATTGATGATGCGCAGAATACAATTGTAAGCGAAGCCCAGCAACAGCTTTCGGAAAAAATGCAGGCTCTGGCACCTGTTGCCTCTAACATAAAAAACTACAGTAGGATGTACCTGCAAAACCAGAACGGGCAGGTGGAACATTTCGTTTCGCTGTTCTCTATGATGAGCCCGGAAAATATTTTTAAGCTGGGTTTTGCTATGGTAAAGCACAAAGGGAAAATAACCAACAGCCCTGAAAATATACAGGTGGATGATGAGATTAATGTTACGCTATCGGGCATTGAAATTAGCGCAGTGGTAACGTCAAAAAGAAAATCAGATGGAACAGAATTTAAGTTATGAAGAGGCTTTGCTGGAGCTTAGGGAAATAGAGGCCGAGCTGGTAAACGAAACGGTTACTATTGATACGCTTGCCGAAAAAATTAAGCGGGCTTCTTTCCTTATTCAGTTGTGTAAAACCAAGCTGAGGGCTACCGAAGCAGAGGTGAATAACATAATAGGCGGGCTGGATGCCAATGGCTAATACTGATTGAACATTAAAAAACGGCATCGCCACATTTTGAATACAAAAGTAAACGCAGTACAGCTATTCCCCTTGGAAGCTACCGTGTACCCACAAGTTATTTTCCAGAATATGCTTTGCCGCCAAGGGGCTATCGGTTTGTAGTAAACCTTTGAATTTTATGGACAATGCCCAGTATGGGCTATCCAATGTTGTATTGTAATGGATAGCCCATACTGGGCACTGCCTTTTTAGGGCTTTTTACTACAAACCGATAGTGCCTACGGCGCATTCCGTGATAATTGTGATATTAAAAAGATGTGGGTACACGGTAGCCTTCGAAGGATGCCTGTAAAGGCACGAGCGAAGCTCTGAGGGGATGTTCCCATGCCGAAGTTCAGTGTAAGATTGGTATAACCCAAGGGCGGTGGTGTTTCCCTATTACCAGCTTACCGCTATATATTATCCTCTTTATCCGACTCGATATCGGCAGCCGAATTAAGCTTGTTTTCTTTATTAACCACTTCGGTAACAATTTTGTCCAGCCTGTTGGCTACAGTAGTTATGCCTTCCATCAGCTCAGCATTGGTAGGGTCAGCGGGGTCATCATAGTTGAATAGCTGTGTAAGCCCCAGTATTGTAGATACAGGCCCCCTCACCTCGTGCGACTGTATGTAAGCGATATCTTTCAATACTGTTTTCTGCGCGCGTATCCGCTCTATGTGCTTCTTGCGCTCCTTGGCCAGTTGCCTGTTCGATTTTATTTCGGTAATAAAATATTTGATTACAACGCTTATGGCTATGAGCAGCAGCACAATTCCGGCAATATAAATAATCCTTGTTTTCTTACTGTTTTCTGCCTGCAGCTCCAGCTTTTCAAGGTTTAATTTCTGCAGGTCCAGTTGCCTTGCCGTTTCCACATTAGCCACTTTAATTTTATTCTCAGTGGAGTTAATAGAGTCTTTTATTGCCGAGTATTTCAAAAAATAATCGAGGGCTGTTTTGTAGTCGCCCTTTAATGTATAAGCATCTTTCAGGCCATCATAACCATCTTTCAGCCCTTCCAGGTAGCCAATCTCCTTCGAAATTAAAATACCCTTATTCAGATAAGTAATCGCAGAATTTACCTTGCTTTGCTTGTCCGCTAGCGCCATCTTCCCCGCTGCCGCATCATTCTTCACCATAGCCACATATATGGAGCCAATGTTGCAGTAATTGCCGGCGGCACTGTTTATGTCGCCAATTTCTTCGTAAATTTTCAGCGCCTTATTTGCCAGTTCCAGTGCGCTGCTGAAATTCTTTTGCTTACAATACAGCCCTGCCATATTACCCTGGTTTTTGGCAATTGCGGCATTATCGCCCAGTTCCATATCTATTTTTACTGCGTCGTTATAATATGCCAGGGCGCTGGCGTAATCATTCATTTGTTCATAGATAACGCCTAGGTTGCCCATGTTTTCCGCAAGGCGTACTGTGTCTTTGTGGGCCTTATTATAGTTCAGCGCCTTCATTGCATAAGCAAGGGCATCGTTGTATTTGTCCAGCGACAGGTACACATTGCCAATAAGCCCATTGAGTATCGCAATTTTAGTACTGTCCTTTACATCCTCAAATAAAGTCAGCGCCTTAATATAGTAGCTTAGCGCTGTTGGGTTGTCAGTACGCGCGGCATAGTTCTGCCCCAGGGCACTATTGGCCCTGCCGCTTGCAAATTTCCACTGCAAGGCATCAGATAGTTTAAGGGCCGAACTGCCGTATATAATTCCCGTATCGGGGTTTATATTGTGGTATTCTTTCGAAACCTCTATAAGCAGCACTACTTTGCTGCTGTCGCCGTCCGATTTCACAAGCTCTTTCAGCAGTGAATCAATTTTGAGCCTTCCCTGCTTCTGGGCCTGAAGCACACCCGGGCATACCAGCAGTAAAGTGAAAATTAGTAACCGTTTTATCGCCACCTTACAAAGATAATATATTTTTATTTTTTTAGTTGCCTTTTGCGGTATATTTAGCAATTAGTACTTTTCTCCTGCCCTTACTTTAATCCGTGATTAACAATTATTCAATTACTTTGGGGCCAAATTTAAAACAGTGCTAAGTTTTAACGGATATTCCAAACATTATAACGGCAACCTTATACTACAGGCACCTGCACTGGAGCTTGGGCACGGCATCTATTGGCTTAAGGGGGAAAACGGGTCCGGGAAAACCACGTTAATTAAATCTATTGCAGGCCTAATTCCCTTCGATGGCGAAATATCGGTTGATGGCGTAGCAATTAATAAACAAAGGGCCGCATACCGGCTGCTTGTAAACTATGCCGAAGCTGAACCAGCTTACCCCAATTTTTTAACCGGTGACGACCTCATCCGGTTTTATGCTACTACCAAAAAAGCTGGCAGCGCACAGGTGCAGGCGCTTACAGCCGCGCTGGGCGTCACTGCATTTTCGGGCAATAAAATTGGCACTTACTCCAGCGGCATGGCAAAAAAACTCTCACTGGTGCTGGGGCTTATGGGGCAGCCGAGGCTTATATTGCTCGATGAACCACTCATTACCCTCGACCAGGCATCGGTTGCTGTGCTGCAAGGCATCATAGAGTCGTACTACAAGCAGGGCATTACATTTTTAATCACATCGCATCAGGAAATTCATTTCGGCAGCCAGGCAAGTGCCCGGCTGGGCATTAAAGATAAGGTGCTGGCGTTGCTGTAATTGCTGGCAAAAACGAATTCATTGATTCTGGAAATGCGTATTAACAAGGCTTCTCAACGGCTGTTTACCACGCCTCTGCTGCCGTATATCATGCCGTGAAGGGCTTTCACCTGCCTGTATTTCATAATTTAGTATAATATTATACCCCAATTATTACCTCCGCTCAAAATTTGTTGTTATCTTGGCACTCATGTTTTCGAGATTATTCAGGAGGGGAAAGAGTGGCGATGAGAAAAATGATGCAATTCCGGCAGATGCCAGTTGGTCATTTATAGGGGCTGATATACATTCTCATTTTGTGCCGGGTATTGATGATGGTGCTAAAACCATTGAAGACAGCATTGTGCTGTTAAAGGCTATGGAGGCCATGGGCTATAAAAAAATTGTGACTACGCCACACGTAATGAGCGATTTTTACCCCAATAGCTCGCTTACCATACTCACCGGGCTGAAAAAAATACAAGATGCCGCCCGGGAAAATAACATCAACTTAGAGATAAGTGCTGCAGCAGAATATTACATTGATGAATATTTCACTGAGTTGATGGCTAAAGAGCCATTGCTCCCCATTCACAAAAACGAAGTACTGGTTGAATTTTCCATGCTTTATGAGCCACCTATGCTCAATTCTGCCCTTTTCAGCATGCAAACCAACGGGTACAAACCTATTATTGCCCATCCCGAAAGATATATATTCTTTCACAATAAATTTGAACGGTACAGGGAGCTCAGGGACCGGGGCTGCAAACTACAGTTAAACCTATTATCTATATCAGGTTATTACGGCCGTAATATTATGGAAGTTGCCATGCGGTTGCTTGAAAAAGGCATGTACGACTATTGCGGTTCCGATATGCACCATGAAAAACATGCGGCCGCATTAAAAGCTATGCTGCAAACCAAAGCCTATTCTACCCTGGTAAATTACCCGTTCTTGAATTCTCAGTTATGTTTTTAAATCCCTTTTGCTTATAAAGCTGGGAAAGTATATTTTTGCGAAATATGCAGTGTAGGTTTCATATAAATCTACTTGAATTGTTTTATATAAAAGATTGATATTGATGGTAAGTTCCTCTTTTAATATTGCCGTAATTGGGCTTGGGTATGTTGGGTTGCCGCTGGCAGTAGAATTCAGTAAATATTACCCCGTGGTTGGTTTTGATATTAACAAAAAGCGAATTGCAGAGCTGCACGACAGTAACGATATTACGCTTGAAGTTGATGCCGATTTGCTAAAACAGGTTACCAAGGCAGGCCCTTCGGCTGGTGCTGAAGTAGGGCTGTATTGTAGTTACGACCTTGATACCATTAAAGATTGCAACGTATATATTATTACTGTGCCTACGCCGGTTGATAAAAACAACCGCCCCGACCTTACTCCTTTGTATAAGGCCAGCGAAACAGTAGGCAAGGTGCTTAAAAAAGGCGACTACGTTATTTATGAATCTACTGTTTACCCTGGTGTAACTGAAGATGAGTGCGTACCAGTGCTTGAAAAAGTGTCGGGCCTTAAATTCAACTCCGATTTTTATTGCGGCTACTCCCCTGAGCGCATCAACCCGGGCGACAAACTGCATACGGTATCAAAAATCCGTAAAATAACTTCGGGTTCTACGCCCGAAACTGCCAATGTGGTAGATGCTTTATATGGGTCTATTATAACCGCGGGCACGTTTAAGGCAGCCAGCATTAAGGTGGCCGAGGCTGCTAAGGTGATAGAAAACTCGCAAAGGGATATCAATATCGCCTTTGTAAACGAATTAGCGAAAATTTTTAATAAACTGGGGATTGATACGCAGGATGTGCTGGAAGCCGCAGCCACAAAATGGAATTTCCTTGGCTTTAAGCCTGGGCTTGTTGGCGGTCATTGCATAGGCGTTGACCCTTATTACCTGGCCCAGAAAGCACAGGAAGTAGGCTACCACCCCGAAATTATACTGGCTGGCAGAAGGCTTAACGACGGCATGGGCGCCTATATAGCTAATGAAGTGGTTAAGCTGATGATAAAAAAGGATATCACTATCAAAGGTGCATCAATACTGGTGCTGGGTATCACTTTTAAAGAGAATTGTACCGATGTGCGCAACACCAAAGTTGTGGACATTATACGCGAATTACAGTCATATTCTATAAATGTAACTATTTACGACCCATGGGCTAAAGCAGCCGAGGTTGCCCACGAATATGGTATTGATATTGTTACCGAATTGCCAGATGCACAGTTGTTTGACTCCCTCATTCTTGCCGTTGCCCATAAAGATTTTATGGATACCGACTGGAAGCAATGGGTAAAGCCTGAAGGCATAATCTACGACGTAAAGGGCTGCCTGGATAGCAATATGATTTCCGCCCGCTTATAAGTAACACCGGCTCATTATTGAGGAAAGCCTGCCAGATAAATACGATTTTATGAATCTGTATTTTCTGTATTTTTAGAAGTTTATTTTAATTTATGCTAATTTTGTTCAAACGCAATCCAATGTATACATATTCCGGGAGAGGTATCGCAGTCCTGTCGGTACTTTTTGTGCTTTTATTTGCCGGTTCTATGGCATCCTGCATATCCGCAAAAAAGATAGTGTACTTTAATGATATCCCCGATACCATTTCGGCTGCCCAGCCTTATACAATAAGCCCGGTTGTAAAGTATACCGACCCGGTTATTTTAACCAACGACATCCTTGCTATCACCCTGCAAACAATAAACCAGAGTGAGAACAATACGCCAATTTCGTCTTCAACAACCGCCCTGTTTAACCCACTCAATGGCTTCCTTGTTGATAAAAACGGGAACATTGAGCTTTCGCTTATAGGCTTTGTAAAAGTAGCCGGGTTAACCACTAGCGAAGCGAGGGAACTTATCAAAGACAAAGCAAAAGAGTTCTTTAAAGAGCCTGTTGTAAACTTAAGGATAGCCAATTTTGAAGTGGAGCTGCTGGGCGAGTTTATACACCCTGGCCCGGTAACCTTCCCAAGTGAAAAAGTAAACATACTTGAAGCTATTTCAGCCGGCGGCGACCTTTCTATTTCAGGGAAAAGGAGCAACATCCTTTTGATAAGGACCGAAGGCGATACAAAGAAATTTGTGCGTTTTAATATGCTGTCGTCTGATATATTCCGCTCCGACTATTTTTACCTGAGGCAGCGCGATGTGCTTTATGTAGAGCCGAATAGGAATAAAATACAAAACAGCGACAATACAATCCTAAGGAATGTGGGTATTATTTCGTCGCTTTTGTCTTTAGGCGCTTTAGTATTAGCATTTAGCAGGAAATAAGAGTGAATAATTTTATATTTATATAAATGGAAGAAAACAGGCCTGACATAGGTATTGAACGGAAGAAAGGGGAGGAAAGTGTTTTTAATTTAAAATGGTTTCTCACAACAGTGCTGGCAATCTGGCCCTGGCTATTGGCCAGTGTTATCATATCCCTCATTTTAGGCAACGTGTACCTCAGGTACACTACCCCAATCTACAGGTCATTTGCCGAACTGCTCATAAATGACTCTAAAAAAGGGGGCTCTTCCAACCAGGAAGACATCATGCAGGCTTTGAAAATAAGCAACAACAGGATAAATGTTGAAAATGAAATAGAAATACTGAAAAGCCGCACCCTGATGACGGATGTGGTGAAAAACCTGAACCTGCAGATTAACTACACGGTAATAGGCCGCTTTAAAAAAGCCAACCTGTACTCAATAAAGCCTTTTGAATATTTCTTAGCTGATACCGCCGACTCCTATTACGGTTGTAAGGTGCAGATACTCAATGAAAATGAATACCTGATAAAAGAAATACCCAATAAAGTTGTCCGTGGCAAATTTGGCGATACCGTGGCTACCAGCCATGGCAATGTTGTGTTGTTGAAAACCAAATACTTCAGCCCGGCACAACCCGAGATTAACATAAGGGTTACCCCGCTTATCAGTACTGCTAAGCGCTTCATGAGCTCTATTGACATTGCAGCCCCGAGCAAGGGCGCAAGCTGCCTTATACTGGCTATGACGGACGAAATACCTGAGCGTTCGGTTGATGTATTGAATACATTAATGAAGATGTATAAGGACAGGAACATCAATACCCGCACATTGATCGCTACCCGCACAATGGAGTTTATTGATAACCGCCTTACCATTGTGGGTGCTGAACTTACGGGCGTGGAAATAACAATGGCCGACTACAAGGTGCAGAACAACATGGTGGACATGTCAGCCCAGTCATCTGCCCTCGTTACTGCCAGTTCTACAGCACAGGAAAAACTGTCTGATGCATCTGTGCAACTGGACGTTATTAAGAGTGTACGCGACCACCTGTTAGGCTCTAACGATGACAGGTCTATCATTATCCCTGCTTCCCTTCTTGAAAATACAGGCCTTGCTTCGCTTACCGAAAAATACAACAGCATCCAGATAGAAGTAGAAAAAAGCGAAATAGTTAATACAAGCGATAACCCCGTTACCAAAGCTCTGATAAAACAGCGCAGGGATACCAAAAAGAACATACTGGACGCGTTGCAGGCTACACAAAGCGAATTGCAGCTGAGGGTAGATAAGACCAACCAGGAGCTGCGCAACATCAACTCAAGGGTGCGCGACGTACCTTCAGTTG
>CANBTK010000045.1 GCA_947372365.1 Flavipsychrobacter stenotrophus
GTGCATATACGCCAGCTTTTTGGCCGATATGTATTTCAGGTAGTCGCTGGTAGCCTGCGTGCCGCCTGCCTGCGCAACCCTTACATTGCTGAATGCCTCAATAGTATTGGTAGTAATGTTCTGGTAAAGGCTGTCGCAGTACAAGGTGTCGGTACCCTGGTAAAATACGGCGCTATCCAAGAATTTATTTACCTGGCCGGAATCGGTGGTGATATGTATAAACTCCTTTGCGGTAGGGTAAACCGTCATCTTATCAGACGAATCAGCCTTTTGTGCATAGCTGTTAAATGCTGCCAGTAGCAGCACTATGCCCAGGCAATGCCTGTATATGTTATGGTACTTCAGCTTATGCAAAACCTTCGCTAGTATGGTTTGTGGTGGGCATTATTTTTTCTTTTTGCCAAAGACACTGATATTCACATACCTCGATGGGTGCTCTTTAAGGTCGGCAAGCAGTTTGTCTAACGACTTCAGCGAACCGTTCATATTGTTGTAGAGGTCTTTGTTATTAACCAGCAACCCCAGTGAGCCTTCATTATTGTTCACCTTGCTGAGTATGCCTTGTAGCTGTGTTACAGAGCCTTGCAAGTCGTTAAAGGTCTTTTGTATATGCGAATTAGCCAGCTGCCCCGAAACACTGTTGAGGTTAGATAGCAGGTGCTTAATAGTATCGTTGTTTTTAGCCAGCGACGTAGTGAAGCTATTGGTATTGTGCACAATGCTTTTTATCTCATCATTTTCAGCTGCAAGGCCATTGGTTAGTTTTGCGAGGTTATCGGCAGTGGAGTTAATTGATTTAAGGGTGGCGGTAATTGTTTGCCTGTTTTCGGCATTCGTAAGCAATGTTACGCCCGCAATAACCGTATCTAAAGCGGCAACCGTTTTACGCAGCCCCTTCATAAGTGGCGAAATCTGGTCGCTCATATTGTCCATAAGGCTGGCTTCGGCAGCGCTGGGTATCTCTGATTCTGGTGCAAAAGCATCAGGCCCGTTGCCCATGTCCAGGCGTACCATTTTAGTGCCCAATAGGCCATCGGAAGTTATAACAGCAACTGTGCCTTTAGGTATGGCTGTGCTTTTCTGCACCAGGAAGGTAACTTTTACACCTTTGCCGGGTACCAGCTCCAGTGCGGACACATGGCCCACATTAAGCCCGTGCACTTCAACCGTCGATGCAGTAAGCAAGCCGCCAACTGACTCGTAATAAGCATAGTACTGCCTGTTGTTAGAAAACAGGTCGGCACCCTTAAGGAAATAAAAGCCAGTGAATAATACTATGAGCGAGACAGCCACCAATAAACCCGTCCTCACTTCTTTCGAAATATGCATAATAGATTTTAAGAGCCACAAAAATAATGCCATTAGCATTATAAACAGGCAATGGATAAAAAATGATGTTAATGTAATGACAAATTATTGCGATTTTTTGCCAAAAGCGGGTTGGGGTGATGTGAAAATGCCTTTTTGTGTGCTTATTCGGTGATGGTGACCCATATTTTGTCAGCATCTTTTTTGCGCAGGCTGAGGTAGTAACCTGCAATCTGGATAGCCAGTGGGTCGCCCATTGGTGCAATCATTTGTACCCATACCGGCTCGCCGGGTATACAGCCCATTTCCATTAATGTAAGCTGAAAGCCGCTTTCTTCATGGCTTTTTATTACAGCCTTGGTACCAGCGGTTAACTGCGACAAACGGATTACCTTTCCTTCCTGCGCTATCATTGGTGCAAAGTTAGTGAAGATGCAGCAGATATGGCGGCTACAAAGCGTAGCGCCCGTTCGTTAGCCGATGAAGCCCTATCGCAGCCGGGCGGCACCAGATTAGCGGGATACTATAAAAAATACAACTGTGAAATAAGCCCAGAGCAGCGAAAACAATATATGTATGCCGGTTTCCAGCTTTTTGCCCATCCACAGGCGGGGCGAATACCAGAAAAACTGCACCAGAAGCCTTAAGCCCCAGAAAATAGCCAGCATCAGCGAAAGCTTGTGCCCAAGTGTGGTGCCCATTAGTTCGGTAGCCGATGTAAGGCATAACAGCCCCATGGCAAAAACTACGAAGGCAATGAAAAACGTGTGCACCTGCATCATTTGCCGGTTAAGCAGGGTTAGGCTGCTGAGTGCCTGCCGCCACTTGAAATGCCGTGGGAAGGCAATGTGCGACAGCGCGAGTGCTATAAGCACCCAGCCTATTATTTTAAGGTGCAGGAGCATATTTTGAGAGTGTGAAGCTGGTAATAAAAGTAGCAATATTCCGCTCATTAACTATACCGAAGCCGCTGGCAGCAAACGTGCGTACCCATGCCCGCCGAGGCAGGAAATGAAAGAAGCCAATGTTGTAGGCAATGAAATTGGGCAGGTTGCGCAAATGTTCGGTTACTATTATTTTGCCATCAGGCTTTAACACCCTGTGCAGCTCATTGAAGAAAATTGCCCGCTCATGGGCATCCCTTATTTCATGTGCGGCAAGCGTGAGGAAAACTACGTCGGCCGTGGCATCAGGCAGGGGCAGGTTTGTAGTGCCTGTAGCAACAGTGCCCGGGAAAGGAGGGTAGGCCTTCCTTGCCCTTTTTATGGAAATTTCGGTATGCTTTACAGGGTTGTAGCAATCGAAAACATGCAGTGCTGCACCGGGATATTTGTTTTGCAGGAGTGCGCTGGTTTCGTCAAAGCCAGCATGTATGTTGATGAGGGTGCTATCGGAGGCAATCCCAGCCTCAGCGAGCCACGCGAAGTTATACAAGCCGGATAAATCATAAACGTAAAGCGATACAAGCAAAGAAAGCAGGGTTGGTGCCAATACAAGCCAGCACAGCAAATGGGCGGAAAAACGGGCTGTGCCAGTAGCATAATTACCAGCAATAATGCCTGTTGATATGGCTGCTGCTGCGAGCACATAAAAGTGCCTGTTAAACCTGATAATATTGGCTATGCCCTGAAAGGGCTTTCTTAACGGACCCATTGTTCTATCCTGCCTTTTTTCCAATAGTACGGAATGTTATTTATAATGAACGCGTTGGCAAGCACTGGATTTTTAAGCCCAAGGGCAGCCAGAAATGGGATGTTGTACTCCATAACTTTAACAGGCTGGGGTACCCAGTTTTCCCTCACGCCCTCAATAATAAGTACTTCTCTTTTAAGCGGGTTATAAGAAAACGTAAATGGCAACGGCCCCGCGAATTTCCGGGCTTCTTTCCAGTCGGTAAATGGCGAACCGGGGGGCAGCGGGGTTTCTGTGGCCCCGGTTTCGGCCAGTACTTCAAAGCCTGTAGCTGTGGATGCTATTTTTATGGCAGGGCCGGTGGTGGTGCATGTAATATCGGTAGTGGCATAGTTGTAGTGGGTGAAAATATTGCCCAGCAGCTCCATTTTCCTTTTGTTGGTTTCCGATTTGAGTATGTACAGGCCACGCAGCCGCTTGCCCTCGCTGCTGGTGTACCGCACGAAAATGCGGTAGCCTGTTAACAGGAAGCTGTTACCCATAAATTGGGGGAAGCCTTTTGGCCTCAGGTGCTTTGTTTGCACCATAGCCACTGCCACAAAAGCCCATTCATCATGCAGTAAATCAAGCGACAGGCATTCGGGTATAAGCGGCTCCAGCTGGCTTTTATGCACAGCGAAAGTAAGTACCAGCGAGCTTTCGAAAAATGCTTCTACGCCAAATGGATGGTTTTTTAAAAACGAAAGCATATCAGGGCGCCGGGTTTAATTTAGGGTAAAGTACAAAGGTGTTGGCATAAACAGCAACGATAAGTATAGCAGCCAGTATAGCATTAGCGCCGCCAAACAACAGCAGGCTGCGCGCCATGGTAAATTCTATAGCGTTCATGGTGGCGATAATGGCTATTTGCAGCATCGCATTCAGGCGGGGCTTTATGCCGCTTATAATCCATATAGCCATGAGGATTTCCGAAAGCCCTATGAGCTTCGTTAAAGGCGTGGCATACTGTGCGCCCAGTATTCGGGCTACAATTTGCTGGTGCCGGGGCACAAGGTTCAGCACTTTGCAGGCCAGCCCGTTAGCCAGCCAGATAAAGGCAATGCAGTAGGTAAGCGCTTTGTGTAAATAAGCATAAGTTGCTTTGGCTGCCATGGCTCAAATTTAGCACGAATGTTCGACAGCAAAGAACAGCCAGCCCTTTCTAGCATGCCAGTATGCTTTCGGCTTGGGTATAAATAGTATTTTTGGCGCTATTTCAATGTTATGGCTATTTCAATAAATAAATTATCGGTGTTGGCTGGGTTGGCTGCCAGCATACTGGCTTTTGCATCTTGCGGCCCTAACACCACTGGTGGCAATGCCCCGAAGAGCGAAAAGGTGGACTCCTTTGCGGCATTCAGGGCCTTATTTAACGGTACATGGGTGCAAACGTCTTATTTTGAAGATGTGGCGAAAACGAAGTCGCCCTGCCAATCGCAAAACAAAGTTGCCCTAGTAATAGCCTTTCAATTCAGCTCGCCTGAAATGCATGGCGATAGCACGGAAGTAGGCGGCGTTGGCATACACGAGGGTGCTACCTTTTATGTATACTTCAGGCCGGGTTTTACGGCCACTTCGCTGCCCACCAACATTACTGGTTTTGATACAGTTAAAATGTATTACGAGCTGGGCTATGAGGTGGCAGGCCGCGATACAATGCTGTCTATTATCCAGTATAATGCTGAAAAGAAGCAGGTAGGCAAGGAAATGTATGCAAGGGCAAAGGGCGAGCCAGTAGCGGCGTTTAACACCCTGCTGAACAAAAAACTGTTTTCGGGCACTTATAAGTATGCCGATTCGGTGGGCCATCCGCAGAAGGCGACATTTACCGATGATGGCAAGGTAACCGGGTTTAACGGGCACAACGGATATTCTGTCAGTTCCGACTTTATAGCGGGGCCTGAAAATAACCTGGACGAAATTATAATGGACAACTATACCAAGGCCCGCAGGGAATATACCTACGTGATAAAAGGCGACACGCTTTGCCTGTATGACACCCGGGAGAGCAAGGACGGGCTTCTGTTAGAGCGTACCCGCCTCAGGTACAAACTCATTAAGCAGTAGCCGCAAGTTGTGGCATATTAAATCCCCTGCTATTTTATCCTTAATTTCGCGCCCTGTATGTACGATGCCTTATTCATGAAACGTTGCTTTGAACTCGCGCAGAAAGGGAAGGGGCAAACTGCACCTAACCCTATGGTGGGGGCTTTGCTCGTGCATAATGGGCGGGTGATAGGGGAGGGCTGGCACCATAAGTATGGTGAAGCCCATGCTGAAGTAGATTGCCTGGGCAGCGTGGCAGATAGCGACAGGCACCTGGTACCGGAAAGCACTATGTATGTAACCCTGGAACCCTGCGCCCACCATGGCAAAACACCGCCTTGCGCCCACAGGCTGGTGCAGGAAGGCATAAAAAAAGTAGTGGTAGCCAATAACGACCCTTTTGAGCAAGTGGCGGGGCGTGGCTTTGAAATACTAAGGCAGGCGGGCATAACTGTAGCAACAGGCCTGGGCGAGGCGGAAGGGCTTTGGGTAAACCGCAGGTTCTTTTGCTACCATAAGCAGCAACGCCCCTACATTATACTTAAATGGGCACAAACCGAAGATGGGTATATTGCCCCGGCTGATATGGGGAGGTTCCAGATAACTAATAGCTACAGCCAGCAGATGGTGCATAAGTGGCGTACCGAAGAGGGGGCAATAATGGTAGGTACTACGACTGCACTAAACGATAACCCGCAGCTTACGGCCAGGCTATGGCAGGGCAGCCAGCCCCTGAGGGTAGTGCTGGACAGGCAGCTAAGGGTGCCTGCAGCCAATGCTATATTTGACGCTGCTGCGCCTACATGGGTGTTTAATGAAACGAAGCATGAAGCCGGGGGAAATGTGGAATGGGTGAAGGCGGCATTTGGCAGTACTTTGCTCGATGAAGTTTTGGGGCGGCTGTACGATAATAAAATTTTGTCGCTGATAGTAGAGGGCGGCGCACAGCTACTGGATAGTTTTATAAGCCAGGGCTTGTGGGACGAAGCCCGCGTATTTACAGGGGATAAGTTATTGAAGTATGGTATAAATGCGCCAAAGCTGGAACATAGCGGTAAGGCGTTTTCTACACAACTGGGCAATGACAGGCTGGCCGTGTATGTAAACGGCAGCAGCCAATACCCCTATGTAAATGGCATGGGGCTGTAAGGCGGCAAATTGGGGGGATTTTAAATGATTTTTAGACAACAAGGCTGATGTTTTACTTTATTGCTACGATTTTACTGAATGTGGTTATCTCGGTACTTTTTAAGGTATTCCCGAGGTACAAAATAGATACGCTGCAAACGATAGTGGTTAACTACTGTGTTTGTGTTATTACGGGTAGCCTGTTTATAGGTAGGGTGCCATTTCATGTAGCCGAGCTGCAACAGCCCTGGTTCCCCTGGGCGGTGCTTATGGGCGCTGGCTTTATTTCTATTTTCAACCTGCTGGCATACTGTACTAGGGTTGATGGTATTACCACGGCAACTATATCCAACAAGCTATCGCTGGTGATACCTGTGCTTTTCGCCATAGCCTTTTTTCATGAAGGGGCTGGTGTAGCTAAAATTGCAGGCATAGTGCTGGCGTTCCCGGCAGTATATTTAACTACAAGGGTAAAAGAAGATAACGGCAAAATACCTAACCTGCTATGGCCCATACTGCTGTTTGTAGGCAGCGGCCTGCTGGATACCATTGTTAATTTTGTGCAGCACAACTACCTTGGCTCATCCGATGTGCAGGCAACTTATACCGTATTTGTGTTTGGCGTTGCTGCATGTATTGGGCTGGCTCTGGTGGCTACCCTGGTTTTACTCAAGAAGGTAAAGCTGGAAGCAAAAAACATTATTGCAGGCATAGCTATAGGCGTGCCTAACTACTTCTCCATTTACTTCCTTATCCGCAGCCTTAACAGCAATGTGATGCAAAGCTCAGCCTCCATACCCGTTATTAATATAGGTGTGTTGGTAGCATCTTCTCTGGCTGCAATAATTTTCTTCAGGGAGAAAGTAAATACACAGCGTATAATAGGGCTGGTACTGGCTGTTGTGGCCATTTATTTAATCGCGTTTCAACCCGGGATGGCAAAATAATGGCAGCACCACACAAATATAAAACACTGGCAGGTACGGGCACCGGCGACTTCCGCGACAGGGGCAGTAAATTCCTGGCTTATGCCTACCCAATACAAAGCGTACAGGATGTAAAAGACAGGCTGCAGGCCCTTAAAAAGGAGCACCCCAAGGCGGTGCACCATTGCCTGGCCTGGCGCATAGGCACCGATGGCAGCCAGTACCGGGCCAGCGACGATGGCGAGCCGGCCGGCAGCGCCGGCAAGCCCATACTGGGGCAAATAGATAGCCTGGAGCTAACCAATACACTGGTGGTGGTGGTGCGTTATTTTGGCGGCAGCCTGCTGGGCGTGCCGGGGCTTATAAATGCCTACAAAACAGCAACACTACAATCGCTGGAAGGCATACCCAAAATAGAGAAATGGGTGGAAGCACCCTACGAGTTTTCGTTCGACTATCCGGCGATGGGCGAGGTGTTGTACCTGCTCAAACAAAGCGAAGCCACTTTATATAAACAAGACCTGCAGCTTTTCTGCATAGTAAATGCGGGCATACCTGTGCACCTTGCCGATGCCTGCCTTGCCAAGTTGACCGAAATAAGGGGCCTTACATTTAAGAAGGTAGAACCTGCTATATAACTATGCTACTAGCCGCCGAGCAACATACCGGACTGATTAAAACCGAAGCCCAGAGGCTTGGCTTCAACAGCTGTGGCATAGCCAGGGCAGTGCAGCTGGATGATGATGCCCTAAGGCTAGAACAATGGCTAAACAAAGGGCACCAGGCGGGCATGGGTTATATGGAGCGCAATTTTGACCTGCGCATAGACCCCCGGAAGCTGGTGCCGGGTGCAAAGTCGGTGATAACCCTCACGCTCAATTATTTCCCGGAAGAAAAGCAACAGCCGTATGCCCCTAAGATTGCCAAATATGCCTGGGGCACCGATTACCACTTTGTAATAAGGGATAAGCTGAACCAACTGCTCGATTTTATAAAAGCCAATATTGGCGATGTGGATGGCCGTGGCTTTGTAGATAGTGCGCCTGTGCTAGAGCGTAGCTGGGCGGTGCGTAGCGGCCTGGGCTGGGTAGGCAAGAATGGCAACCTGCTCACCAGGCATTCAGGTTCGTTTTTTTTTATTGCTACATTAATCACCGACCTCAGTTTAATTGCGGATGCGCCCTTTGGCACCAGCCATTGCGGCACCTGCACGCGCTGCATAGATGCCTGCCCTACCGATGCAATTATATCGCCGGCTGAAGTGGACGCGAATAAATGCATATCCTACCTTACCATAGAACTTAAAGATGCTTTGATACCGGGGGAGTTCCATAATAAAATGGAGGGCTGGATGTTTGGCTGCGACATTTGCCAGGACGTATGCCCCTGGAACCGTTTCTCCAAGCCCACCAGCGAACTTCATTTTACGCCCATACCCGAAATCCTGGACCTGTCGCTGAAGCAGTGGGAGGATATGGAAGAGGAAGCCTTCAACAAAGCATTTAAAAGCTCGCCACTGAAACGGGCCAAGCTGAAAGGCATATTGAGGAATGCAATGGCGGTGAAAGGGCTGCAGGGCTAGGCGCATTTAATTGATATCGGGCTTGCCTTGGGTGTGCCGGGCTTTGGGTAAAATGAATATAGTGTGATTTTTTGATTAGCATGGCTTCATTTACCCTTTCCAGTTCGCCTGTTAAA
>CANBTK010000046.1 GCA_947372365.1 Flavipsychrobacter stenotrophus
TATTAGAAAAAGCGGTGGCTACCCTAAAGAAGAAAGTGCCTGTAAAAGATGGTTCCATTTCCTTAAATGAGTCACCTGCATATACCTAGTTTCTGAAGCGGGTACCGAATAGCAAGGTTCATAATATTGGGCTGATAAGCAGCACCAACTTAGAAATTATAATAGCCCTCGGTTTAATGCCTAAAACATATTCATTTTTTACATTCCATACAATACAATACTTAACAAAACGCACAAAATGAAGGCTTACAAATTATTTACAGCATTTAAAGTAGGCGAAGTAGGATTAAAAAACCGCATCGTTATGGCGCCACTGACGCGGTGCCGGGCCATTGGAAACATTCCGAATGGCTTAATGGCAAATTATTACCAGCAAAGGGCTACAGCTGGCCTGATCATCACAGAAGGCACATCACCTTCCCCCAATGGATTGGGCTATGCTCGTATTCCGGGCATTTTTAATGAAGCCCAAGTAACGGGATGGAAAAAAACAACATCGGCAGTACACAATAGCGGCGGAAAAATAATTGTACAACTGATGCACACAGGCCGGATAAGCCATAGGCTGAATATGGCTGAAGGATCGCAAATTGTAGCGCCTTCGGCAGTAAAACCCGCAGGTGAAATGTGGACTGATGCTAAAGGCATGCAGGGCTACCCAACCCCTAAAGCAATGACCGCAGAAGATATCATAGCTACGCAGGCGGAGTACGTAACAGCCGCTAAAAATGCAATAGAGGCCGGGTTTGACGGCGTGGAACTGCATGGCGCAAATGGGTATTTACTGGAAGAATTCCTATCTCCAATAAGCAATGTGCGAACCGATAAGTATGATGGCAATGTAGAAAACCGCTGCCGCTTTGTTATTGAAGTAGCAGCTGCCGTTGCCGAAGCTATTGGAAAGGGACGAACCGGTATCCGGTTATCGCCATATGGAGTAGCAGGGGACATGCCGAACTACCCAGAAATTGATGCAACCTATGATTACCTTTCAAAAGAGCTCAATAAACTCGGCATCGCTTATATACACCTTGTTGACCACTCAGCTATGGGAGCCCCAACTGTCCCTATTGAAATAAAAAAGCTGATACGTAAAAATTTCACAAACACCATCATCATTTGCGGCGGGTATGATAAAGAAAGTGCTGAAGCCGACCTTGAAAGCGGCCTGTGCGACCTTGTAGGCTTTGGCAGGCCGTTCATCAATAATCCCGACCTGGTTGACAGGATGGAGAACAACCATGAATTATGCCAAAACCTGAAAACTGAACTGTTTTATACGGCTGATGAGCATGGCTATACCGATTATCCAATTTTCAAAGCACCTATAGTATTGCAGATTCAATAGCAATAAGTCAAAAGGGAAAAGTTAAAACCCAAAAGTGTAAAACGACAAGGCAAAAGCCAAAACCCAAAAGTGTAAAACGTATTCATTTAACAGGCAATCTCACCTTGACTCAACACTAGCCAGATACCTAAAATTTTAAGAACTGACAAATATTATAAAACTGACAAAATGAAAAGACTAGAAAACAAAACGGTGTTCATTACCGGCGGCCTGTCTGGGATAGGCAAAGCTTGTGCTATTATGGCTGCAATGGAAGGAGCCAATGTAGCAGCCGTTGACCTCAAATCAGCTGATACTGACGCTGCGATGGCTGCAATAAAGAAACATAACCCCAAAGCAATTTTCATTGAATGTAACGTTGCAGACTTCGGGCAGGTAGCCGCGGCAGTGGAAAAAACCGTAAGTACATTTGGTACGCTGGAGGTTGCGCTCAACAATGCAGGCATTGGTGGCAAGCCGAATAAAGTTGGCGATATGGCTGAGCAGGAATGGCTCACCGTGATCAATGTAAACCTGAACGGCGTATTCAATTGCATGAAGCATCAACTCGTTCAAATGGCAAAACAGAAGAGCGGCGTTATTGTAAACATGTCATCCATTTTGGGTAAAGTTGGGTTCGCCACTTCTTCGCATTATGCTGCTGCCAAACATGGCGTTATCGGGCTTACACAAACTGCCGCGTTGGAATATGCAGCCGAAGGAATAAGGATTAATGCCATTTGCCCGGGGTTCATAGATACGCCATTACTTGCTAAAGGCGGGATCACCAACCATCCCGAAGTAGCACAACACATCGTTGGCCTACACCCGATGAAAAGGCTGGGCAGTGCCGATGAGATTGCTAATGGGTTTTTTTTCCTGGCGTGCGATGAAAGCTCGTTTATGACAGGGTCAGCCCTGGAAATAGACGGTGGCTACCTTGCAATATAGCCTCGGGAATATTATCAAGGCTGGGTTTTGTTTAGGTAAAGGTTGTGATGCTACCGGTATCATAACCTTTACCCAAACCCTTAAATAAACTGCATAGCCCTGCCGGGGCGTGGGCCAATGTCATGACATAAAGAGATAAAAAACTCACACGGAGGCGCAATGCAGCAAAATGCATATTGGGTATCGCCAACTCAAAGTGCATATGCCATACAATGCCTCAATTGCGCAGCCGCATGGCTCGGTAACAAAATATTAATCTTAATTTTAAGCTGAATTCCTTTTATTTACACTGAAATTAAGGTTACTAATGTCTTTAATAAAGAAGCTTAACCAATACAATGCAGGCATACCCACCTACCTGCATGATATAAAATGGGCGGCAATGCGCGAAAGCCCTTTCCGTTTTTACCGGGCTACCGATTTTTTGTTTGCTGCCGATTTTGAGAAATTGTATAAGGCCAAGCCTAAAGTTAGAAGCTGGGGTTGTGGCGATGCGCATTTCGAAAACTTCGGTTCTTATAAAGGCAATGACCGCCAGGTTTATTTTGACATTAACGATTTTGATGAGGCCTTGTTAGGGCCGCCAGAGCTTGAAATTGCCCGCTTCCTCACCAGTATTTCGGTTGCAGCCGGGCAGATGAATGTTGCTTATGTAAAGCTGCATAAGGCGCTCCACGATGTAGTGCAGGCATATTGCAACGCGGTACATTCCCGCAAAGCCATGCTGCTGCAGGCCCCTGTTGCCGAAGGCGAGTTTAAAAAGTTCTTTGCGGAAATGAGCTCCATAGACCGGGGCGATTTCATTAAACAGCGCACCACTAAGAAAGACGGTGCCCTGCTAATAAAAACGGATGGCCGCCGCTACATGGAACTTCCTGAACAAGAAAAGCAGTTCCTTTTTGAGCAGCTATCGACACTGCTAAAGGTGCACCCCTATTTTTCCGAATTGGTATTTGAGGATGCTGCCATCCGAATTTCTGGCACAGGCAGCCTTGGCCTTAGCAGGTATGCAGCATTATTCTTTTCACGCAAAAAAGGTAAGCACTACTTGCTTGATATCAAGGCTTCGCGCCCATCCTGCAATGCCCAACTCATCGCCAACAAACAACCCAAGTTTAAGAACGAAGCTGAAAGGATCATTACTGCCGGCTACATCATGCAATATGCACCACCCGCATTTATGGTGGCACACAAAATGGATGGGCAATGGTATGTGATAAAGGAGCTGCAGCCCACGGCAGATAAAATGTCAATTGAATCATTCGGGAACGACTTTGGCAAACTGGCCAGCGTGGCGCAGGAAATGGCGAAGCTGATTGCTTACTCCCAACTGCGTAGCAGCGGCCATCTCGGGGCTTCATCTGCCGATGAGCTGGTAAAATTCGCGGGCAAAAAGCAATGGCAGAAAGACATTATTGAAGTGAGCGGCGTACTTGCCAAAAAGAATGAAGGGTATTACAAAACGTTCTGTAAATAGGCTATTATAGTTATTACAGTGATTCTACTTATAACACTGTTACTTTACTGCCGTTTCTATCTCGTTAGCATAGTAAAAAGCGTGGATGGTGGCTGTGTCGCGGAGGAAGTTAATGTTGATGACTTCTACCCTGTGTATGGGCAGCCCTGTGCGCGATGTGAGGTCGGCAATAAGCTCGTTGCGCAACTGCGGCTTTATCAGTTCTATTTTTTCGTAAGCTATCTCCTTAAAGTTTTCGTGGTTAATAGATATATACCTATCCAGCACCAGCACAAGGCCTAGTATGAGGGCATTAGCGCCCAATAGCAGCGCATAATTCATCTCGTTCGATACCAATGCATTCAGGACAGCGCTGGTTATACAAACAAAGAAGTAACCCATCTCCTTTACGGGTATAGTTACAGTACGGTAGCGGAATATTGAGAAGATAGCAAACAGCCCGAACGCAAAACCCAGCTTTATGCGCGATGAGCTCAGGAATGCGCAGATAATGAAGATGAGGATATTAAACAGGAAGAAGGTAAACAGGTAGTCCTTCTGTTTATGCAGGGGGTAATAAATGAACCGCACCAATATGACAATGGAAACAAAATCGAGCAGGAAGCGCAATAACAGTTCTGTTAGGGGCAAGGCGTTCCCGGCTATATCTAAGGCTTCATTAGGTGGCATTGTTGCAATGTTTTAAGATGGTGAGCTTGAAGTTATTGCGTTTTAACGAAGGGTACAAAAGCGCTATTCCGATAGCATACTTACTGAACGGTTGTTCCTGTATGCGCATGGCCCGGAGCCATTGCATGGCAGGGGTGCGCAGGCTGTATTTTTCCTGCTTTATTTCCACTACAGCCAGCCCGCTAAAATGGTGGCTGCCTTCGGCAGTACTGGCTACAATACCTGTGTCGATGGTTACCCTTTCAGGCGAATCATGGCTAAACAAAGTGATGCGGCCAAAGCTATTGGTAAGGGTATGCCACAGCGGCTGCCCGGCAATGCCGGGGTAATGCAGCTGGCTTCGCTGCACTTCAGGCATTTCGCTGGTGAGGGCAGGTACGCTTACCCTTACTTTATCGGTACTGTTATCCGCCTTTTTATGTTTTACCTCAAAATAGCAATCCCCTGTAAGCTCATACCTTCGCTGCCTTACCTTTATGCGCCTTGCATAGCCGTTGTGGTGGTCGTGGTACAGCTTCATGCCCTCCGTATCAAAATAATGGGTAGTATAAGCCTGGCTGCGGTGGCCGTTCACTTCCAGCACCCGGTAGTGCGTATGCATAGCGGAGAGTAAAGCAGGGACTAATGGCAATGGCAGCACAAACTTTGTTTCCATCCTGCGCAGCCCGGCCTGCTCCAGCCCCTTTAGCGAAATGGGGGTGAACAATTCCAGTTCATTGATATATTCTCCTGGGTTCATGCTGCGTGCTATTTTTACTTTACCTATACGGGCGGGCCTGCTTCAGGTAAAGTATGCCGTTACTGTCAAACTTAAATTCTATATCCAGTGCATAGCCTTCCTGCCCGGCCTTGCTTTTATCCATAGCCCAAAGGCGGGCATAATGCTTATGGGCAGCTGCAAGCGCATTATATAAACGGGCAACATTTTTCTTGCTCAGTACTGTTTTGCCGTTATTGATGTTGCTGTACGTGATATAGTCAATCGTTACTTCATCCTGCAGGATATTGATGACATCGGCATTCATGCACACAAATTGCTCACACGTTACAGAATCGGGCGGCGAAACTACCGGCACCTCGCCCACCTGTACATTTACCGTAAAGCCCGGGAACTTAGGGCGGTAGAGGTTTTTGGTAATCGCTACCCCATTTGCCTTTTCATCGGGGAAGCTGCGGTGCGCCAGTATGCCCATCATTACACTGTTCTCGTCAATATGCCATGCCTCGCGCTCGTTATAGGCAACATCATTCCAGGCGCTCGCCCACACCTTCTTTACAGCCATATCAACAGGCTTATCAGTATCGTTAAGTATGCCGGTTTTACTTTCGTACAACCCGGCCCCACTGAAGCCGTCCATGTCTTCGGCATTACTGCTGCTGCGGAACCTGAATGCCTTCCAGCGCCCGGTGGCTACTATCGCTTTATTTACATCACTAAGCAGTTTCGCATCTAGCGGCTGCTCCTTTATTGCCTTCCTTATGCGCTTTAGCTGCACGCTTATCATGCTGTCGCTGGCATTCGCCCCCTTCATTACCGCAAGGGCATCAATCTCTTTCTTTATATTATGGTTGCTTACGTGTTGGCTGTAGAAATAAAAGGGAATCGCAAAACCGCCCTCCGGCACTAAAAAGTTGCTGCCTATCTTCTTTGACACTTTGTACAATTCGCCATAGCCAGCCGCCTTATTGCCTACAATGTTTTTTACTTCCAGCCCTATGTTGGCAGCAGGTATCAACTCCTTCCAGGTTATGTTGTAATTGAGTTTTACAGGCTTGCGCTCTATAGCGTTTTTCCAGAAACTATCAACTGTTGCTGCACTAACCAGTGTTATGGAAATACTGTCATTGTTAATCACCATCTTAACGGGCTTGCCCAGGTAGGCTCTCACCTTTTTATTGTTCAGGATATCAATATCTACCGCCGATGGTATTTTGCGGTTGTGGCATAGTATATTGATATGCGAAAGCGGTGTCTGGTAGCTATTGGTAAGGATGCCTGCGCATACGGGTACGTTAGCCGGTGTGCCTTTGAATACAAGTATGTCATGCGCCGAAGAGAGCATGTTCTTCAAATCTTCTGCCATGCGCAGCGTACCATATGCCACCCCGGCATTCAGCAACTGGAACCGCTGGCCATTGTAGATATCTGAGGGGAATACCTTTTTTATATCCAGCTTGCCTTCATTATTAAGGGCCAGCAGGTAGTCGGAGCTAATGAGTACATTGAGCGAATCGCCCAGGTAGGAGTTTTCCTTGATGCTCTTTACAAGCCCTTTTATCTGCTCGGGGGTTATCCGGTCTTCGCTCACAAACTCAAGCCCATATATTTTGCTGCGCGTATAATAGTTCAGGTTAGCCAGCAGGTATTTGCGGTTGAGCGTGCCGCCATAGTTGAGCATATTGAAAATTTCCAGCGGAGAACTGTCACCCAGCACATCGCGGCAAAACTCGTGGTGGTACCTGTATTTGCGCGACTGGGTGAAATAGAGTGTGCCTTCGCGTACATCAAAAACCACTTTTACTGAAAGTACGTCGTTGAATTTATTAGATAACGGGCTGCCCTGTATGGCCTGAAAGTCGGCAAAATTGCGCAATGAAAGGTAGTAGTCGCTGTTCCTTTGCGATGCGGATAGCAGCCTGTTGCTGGCTTCCCTCTTGTGGGTATAATACACGAAAAAGCCTGATATTGCTACCAGACCGGCCGAAATGCATATTGCCTTCAAGAGTTTTTTCAAAATACACCGTTTTTAACCAACAATAAAATTTCAACTGTAACCAGAACTAACAAGCCCACGCCCAGCACCAACGAAGAAGCACAGAGGAAAAACGCCCGAACAGTAAGTATAGCCAATGCCGTTATGCAAAAAGCTGATACTTTCCTGTTTTCCCATGAGAAATTACCTATTAATAAACTCAGGTTTACTAAAGGTAGCAAATTAATAAAGATGGTAATGGCAAGCAACGTATTTACCACCCGCCATTTGCGGATAGTTGCTATGGAGATGCTGTTCATGATTTCCAGCTTTTATACAACAACAAAACTTCTACGCCCAGCAATAGCATCCCGGCAAGCGTCAACTGCTCTAATATCTTAGCTGCCGCCAAAGACCCGTAAAGGGTAAGGCCCATCAGGGCTATGCAGATACCCCTTACAATGGAGTTCTTCCAGGTGAAATTGCCAACGAGCAGGATAAATGTGATTAAGGGTACTACAATGTATAATGAAGCACAAAACAATGCCCACGAATTCCAGGTACCAACAGAATTATGTGCCTGTACCTGCCCCGGCAAAGCAAAAACCGCCATTGATGACAATGCTATAGCTAACTGTGCTTTTTGTTTTCCATTCATTTGTATACTACCATTTAATACTCCTAAAGAACAAAAATATTTCAACAACCCAAAATATAATTACCGGTAGCACCAATGAATAATCACCGGAACACACTATTAATGAAACGGGCAACAACGGTAATAACAGGATGAAGCAAAATACCCTCACCCCAATACTCTTCCAGGATAAGTTACCCAGTGACAGCCCAAAAACTAAAGCGGCATCAATGCCCACATATAGCCATTAAAGGTAGCAAAGGCTTACTCGGTGAAATTGGCTTCTTTATAACTTTTCTTAATCAAAAATATTTCAACTGCCAGCATAGCACCCAACGGCAATATTGAAACAGGGCTCACAACGCAGGCTATTAATGCAACCAACACCAGTGGAGTTAATAGCAATATGCACACAACCCTTACAGCCCTATTCCTCCAGTAAGTATTACCTATTGTAAGCACAACGCACGACAGGGACAGTACTGCTAACGACCCCAAAAGCCATAAAAAAAAATCTCCAAGGCCACTTTCTGGCTCCATATCGGCATAGCAAATACCGGGGGTTACCAAAAAAGCGGCAAGCAGTAAGAGCGGTAATAACACACTTGTTTTCATTCCCCGGAGCTTTTGTATATCAACACTACCTGAATTGCAAAAAAAGCCACGGCTATAATGCCAACCAGCGGAAACGTAACAAATGCCAGGAAAATCAATAACAGCTGAGGCAGCAATAATACAATGGAAATAACCCGTACAGCCCGCTTTTTCCAGTACACATTACCAATGGTAACTACAAATGAAACCAGCAACAATACCACCATGATTATAAAAAGGGACTCCAATACCTCGCCCAATGCTTGCAACCCATGGTTGGCATAACATGCGCCAGGCAGTAGCAATGCCAAAGCAAGCAAAAGGGTGCGGGGAATAACGCTTATCAGGTTTCTATTCATAAAGTCTCAACCATTTTGGTTAAT
>CANBTK010000047.1 GCA_947372365.1 Flavipsychrobacter stenotrophus
AAAAATTTCTTCCTCTTTTAAGATGCGTTATATCATTCGCTAGTGCATTATTATTTCTTTTTATGTGGTAATGAACTGTTAAGAATGATAAAGAATTATATTTTTCATTTGGTTTTTTGACAATAAAATAGATGCTACTGAACGATGAAGATGTTATGTTACGTGATTTATCATACCTGGATGTTTGCGGGACTGACTAGCCTTCCGCAGCAGGACTCGTGCCTCAATAAATGTACGGGTCTTCCGATCCGCAGTAAGCGAAGGGTTATTTTTTCAACTGATCCGACACGAATGCATCACAAAAAGCCCTCGCAAACTGCGAAGGCTTTTATTAAAAGCGGGACGCTTGCAAATATTGAGTCCAAGCAGGACGCGGGACTAGCGGGGCCGCGCTATTATGATACAGGTTAAATGGTTCATTTACTCCATGCCCGGTTTACTGATTGGTTGTGGCATGGTTTCTGGTTTGGCATAGGTCAGCCTCCCTATGCGCTCCGTGCGGTGATAGCTGTCCAGCCCGCTACAAGTTATTGTGCCTGCTGCTTCCAGGGCTACATAGCCATCTTCTTCCAGGCAGCCTTCGGGGATGCTCACATACTCTATTTCTGCCAGTATAATTAGTGTGCCGTTTTGAGCTATGTCTATCCGCTGCCTGAAGGCCGCTCCTATTTTCACCTCGCTCTCCGCTACAAATGGCGCGTAATAGCCGGATTTAAATTCCTCTGTCAGTCCCACTGCTGCAAACTCCGACACATTGCCTGGGTACCTTGCAGATGTCTGATGAGCCGCCACATAAAACTCCTCCCGCACATGATTCACCGTAAATGTATTCGTTTCCAGTATATTGCTCAGGGTATGCCGCTCCACACTATCGGGCCGCACGATAAACCCAAACAAGGGAGGATTGGCACCGATATGAAAAAATGAGTTAAACACAGCCAAATTAGTATTGCCGGCTTGACTACGTGTACCTATTAGAGACAAGCTCTTATAGCCCCCTAGCGAATTAATGAAGCGGGCCCTATACCGCTGCTCAAAGCCTTGTATATCTTTGCTATTGAATTCCAGTTTACTCATCTATTACAGTTTTAATTTTTGGGTATTTATGCCGCCACCCACAGCCAGAATATGCCGGGTTATCCAAATTGATATGCCCACTACCCTTTGCACCTCTGCTTTTAGCATAGTGGCAGCCATGGGGCTATGAGGCGTCCAACTTGGGCAAATATATGCGCCTTGGCCATTGTAGTTTATCTTTTTGAAATTTTGTTTTGTGTTATCGCCCGTTGCCTGCTACACCTGAACCGGCTTATCTCTTCGTTTCTCGATTTGAGGTGTTTGGTCCGGCAGGCTTCCACCCTCATGCGCCATGCCTTATAGCTGCTGAACCGTAGCTGCTCCTTCATCAGTTTGCGCACTGCACTTTCTGTCAGCCCAAATTGAAATTTTATTGCGTCAAATGGCGTTCTGTCTTCCCACGCCATTTCTATTACACGATCTATATCAATCGCCGACAATACTTGTGGGGCTGTGCTTCCCGGCACATCTTCATATGCCAGCGGCGAGGACAAGTCGCTATAGTAACAATACATTTCGTTATCGTCATTCATTAGTGCTATCCGGGTGTTTATTTGTTGAATAAAGTTTCTATTTTCTGAAACCTGTAGTCAAATATTTGTTTCAGCTGCCGCTCTATAAATAGCGCATTAGCAATTCTGCCAAGTATGCCCATCGGCGCCTTATAGTGTACCTCGTCCTCCATCAACACGCCTTCCCTGGTTTCCTTCAAAAAATGTTTGTGATGCCAAAACGCATATGGCCCAAAACGCTGTTCATCAACAAAATACTCCTTGTCCTGTACATGCGTTATTTCTGTCACCCAGTGCAGCTTTATCCCCATTAGCGGACTCACCTTATACTCTATTATCTGCCCCGGAAACATTCGCTCCGCAGGGTCGCTCAGGATTATAAAGCCCATATAGTCGGGCGTTATAGTTTGCAGGTTCCTGGGCGAACTTATAAAGTCCCACACAGTACCTATATCACTTTTCACCAACTGCTTCGCCTTCAAGGAATGTAACATTGTTTAGTGTTTTTGTAGCCACAGCTTCCGATATGCGCCATTGGCATCGAATGTTGCAGCTTGTTTATCTATATTAAAGTATCTGTCTTGCCTTGGGTCATTACCCACACCAGCTATGTATGCCCAGTTGCCATAGTTACTACTCACATCATAATCTATAAGTTGGCTCTCAAAGTACGCCGCACCCATCAGCCACTTCACCTTCAGGTCGTTCACCAAATAGCTGGCAGTTATTTGCCTCCCTCTATTGCTCATAAATCCCGTCAGGCGCAGCTCATTCATGTTGGCATCTACAAATTCGCTCCCTGTCTTTCCGTTTATCCATCTATGTAGCAGTTCATAATTATCGGTTTGATCCATTGCCCTTCTTTTCGGGCCCTGGCTAAAGAACAATTCGCAGTGATACTTCTCCATATTAAACCTGAAAAAATCCCTCCACAGCAGCTCAAACGTCACCCAGTAGGTTGATTTATTCGCCACGCGCACACGCTCATACTCCTTTATTGTATGGTGTATCACCCTTGCCGATATACAACCCGCAGACAACCATGCCGACAACTTGGTAGAATAATCCCTGCCCAGAAGCCCATTGCGGTTGTCAAAATAGGTGGCCACTCCATCTGTCCCCCACACATACTCTTGCAGCCGGGCTAGTGCTGCTGTTTCACCTCCCACAAACGCCATTGCAGCTCTTGGGTCTGTATGCAAATGGTTACCATTGAGGCCAGTTATGTCAGGCCGCACGCCCGCATCCATGTTAGCAGGCACGGTTATATGCGTGGGTGTGGGCAAAGTCCCTTGAATAGCATTTACCCGCTCCACCTCCCACCTGAACGCAGTAAACATATCGTGCATTTTATCTAAGCTAAACGGCAGCAGTTCTTTCGTCAGCAGCGTTGCGGTGTTATAGGTTTGCATTTCCACACCCGCATCACCCAGCCGATGTTGGAGCTCATTTTCCACCTGTGTTTCCTCTGGCGCCACCTCTTGACTCAGGTACAAAGTAGTAACCTCATGCTTAAGGCACAGAGCCGGTAGTATGTCCTCAGGTATGCCCGTGTGTATCGCCAGTTCGCCCCCCAGGGCCCTTATCCTATTGCGTAAGTCAGCTACACACTCCAGCAGAAATTGCGCCCTGAAATCACCCGTTTTCTTAAATCCGTAGGTTGACGTCCTGTAGTTTCGGGTATCAAACACATACACGGGGACCACCAAGTCATTCTCGGCTTGCGCTTTGTGTAATGTTTCATTATCATAAAGCCTCAGGTCATTTCTGAACCAGACCAAACCTATCCTCAAATTTTCGTTGTTGTTCATGGCAGCCTACTTACCAAAAGCGTGTTCTATTTGTTTAACAAAATTACAAAAATATTAAACAACGCTATGCCGCACTATATAGATATCTGCTATAATGGTATGCATTAGCGCTTTAAATTCTGAGATAGCCAAAGCAATACGTGCAAATTTAATGATATACCATACGACGTTAGAAATATTCACACGCAACAAATAGTCAGAAAATATATTTCAGTTTTTTCAAATCTTCAATGAAAAGACTCCAGAAAAGTCCTGACGAGTTAACTATTTAAAGCTGTTGCTTCGCTCGCACACTTAGAAACCTAATATCTAATTTCCCAGCTAATTTAAAATTAAAACCCAAATCTTTGTTAGAGCGGGCTGATACTGGCTTTTTCTGTGTAGATTGTACGCAATAATATTAAACAGTTGAGGGCGAAACCAATAAAGTGAAATATCCGGCTGGCTTACGATCAAAAATGTAACTGATAATTATCTTATGAATACAACTCCGCGCATCCCTATTATAGCTGTCACTGGCACAAATGGCAAAACAACCACCACAAGGCTTACCGCATTTATTATAAACCAGGCTGGGTACAAAGTGGGCTTTACCTGTAGCGATGGCATATATATTAAGGGGGGCCTTGTAGAAAAAGGAGATTGCAGCGGGCCGCTATCTGCAGCTTTCGTTTTACAGAGCGAGGAAATCAACTTTGCAGTACTGGAATGCGCACGCGGTGGCATATTGCGCGCAGGCCTGTCTTTTGACCAATGCGATGTAGCTATTATTACTAATGTGGCGGAAGACCACCTTGACCTTAAAGGTGTAAATACTATAGAGCAGTTGGCTGAAGTAAAAGCTATTGTTGCCCTGGCCGTGAAGCCTGATGGCTATGCAATACTTAATGCTGACGACGGCCTGGTATACGCAATACATAAAAAGTTGAGTTGCAAGCTGGCCTATTTTTCGCTGGACCCAGGCAACCTAAGGATTGCTGAACACTGTGCACAAGGAGGTATTGCAATAGTACCTGAAAACGGATGCCTGACTATATTAGATGGGGCCAACAAGATACCAGTAGCCATGCTGTCAGATATCCCGATTACTTTTAACGGTTTGGCCGACTTCAACGTAGCTAACGCAATGGCTGCAGTGATAGCTACCTATCTGGCTGGCGTAAATATTGCGGATATCAAAATAGCCCTACGAAATTTTGAGCCGTCTGTTGCGCTGACACCGGGCAGAATGAACTTTTTTCAATTCCGCAATTTTTCTGTCATTGTCGATTTCGCTCACAATCCGCACGGCTTTAAAGCCATCAGGAAGTTGGTGGCAAGCTTAGATGCAACACGAAAAATAGCCATTATTGCCGGCACCGGCGACAGGCGCGACGAAGATATTATCAACATTGCTGAAGAAGCGGCAATCATATTTGACGAGTTGATCATCCGACAGGATATATCCCTGAGGGGCCGACCGGGACAGGAAATCATAGGCCTTGTACTGCGGGGTATTCATAATATTGACCCAAACAAAAAAACGACAGTAATAGAGCGCGAGAACGAAGCCATTGAATTTGCCTTCAAAACTGCACCGAAAGGCAGCCTTATTTTCATAACCAGCGATATGATACTGGACGCTGTTAATCACGTACAACAGCTACAGGAAAATGAAGATAAGTTGAGTTAAAAGGAATAGCAAACATTAAAACACCAGAAATAAATATAAGTTTATTTGCCGGCCATGGGCTTGGGCAAGAGGTTGAAGCAAACTTATTCAACTAACACCTTAACTACCTGCCTGGTACTTTGTGCCACTGCCAAAATATAATAGAATCCGGCGGGGTTGTTTAGTTCAACCTTTTTATCGGCATTAGTCAACATAGTCAATTCAGCCACTTTTCGCCCCAGAACATCAGTAATAATAATTGTTGCTTCTTCATTAATTACAGATGAAATACGCAACGAAAACACTCCTTTGTTAGGGTTGGGAAACACAACAAGTGCAGCCATCGAATCTGATATATTTTCCACTACAGCTCCAGGTGAAAATTTCATCACTGATGCCTTATTGCTATTTGCAGCATCTTTATAGGCAATATAAGTAACTCCACTGCCATCAATAGCTATTGACGTATACAAAGCCTTTCCAGGCGAAAAGCCCGAAGAACCCAACCTTACCCAATTGCTTCCGTTGTACTTAATGACGGTTGCGCGGCCGCTATAATTATAATCCATACATGCAACATAAGGCGTGCCACTGTTGTCGGTAGTGATTGTAGAAAAGGCTGCACCACCAGGGTTAAACCCCGTGCAGCTGATATTTACCCAACTGCCTCCATAAAACTTCATAACTTTAATACCACAACTACCCATCCCGTTATCCTGATACGCAACATAAGGAATTCCAGCCCTATCTATTGATATGGACGTGTAATTTACCCAATCAGCTGAGAAACCCGGGCTGCCAACACTTACCCACTACGAACCATCAAATTTCATAACTGAAGCCTTTTGACCGTTGGGAATATCCATGTATGCTACATATGGCACTCCACCCGGGCCTATCGCGATAGTCGTAAATTGCACAAACCCAGCGGAAAAACCAGGGCTACCAACCGTAACCCAATTACTACCGTCAAATTTCATTACCGTAGCGGCACCGCCCAGAGAGTAGTCCACATAGGTTACATATGGGAAACCACTTCCGTCAATAGCAATTGAAGTATAGTCGGCCTGAGAACTGGAAAACCCGGGGCTGCCTACGGTAACCCAACTACTCCCATTAAATTTCATTACAGTAACTTTCTGGGCATGAGTAAAATCAGAGTAAGCAACATATGGCGCACCAGTATTGTCAATTGCCAATGAAGTATAATTTGTTTGGCCCGCGGATACCGCCGAGCCGCCGACCAAAACCCAACTGCTCCCATCAAACTTCATCACTGTGGCTTTGCCCCCGTTAGTGTCATCCATGTAAGCGAGGTAAGGCGTGCCTCCGGCATTTAATGCAATTTTAGTGTAATTGGTTTTGCCAGGCGAGATCCCCGGGCTACCAACTGGATTCCATGATTGGGCACAAGAAATTGAACACACTTGAAAAGTAAGCAGGGCTACAATCCAAAAAATGGTATAAAATTTATTCATTTAAAAATGTTTATCAGTGTAAAGTAATAGTGACCAATGAAACGCCCAATTTGAATATTATTACAGCACCCCTTGCATTCAAATATATGTATTTTACTGGCCGGTCGCATTAGGCGTTGGCACATTTAATAGATTTCTATAACTCATTTGCATTAAGATTGCTTCAAATATGCCAATTCGATAATTGTGAGCACTATTTTTACGAAATGCCTACCTAAATATATTTGGATGAAAAGCGCCCAAATACTTTTATAAAATCTAGGAATTGGAATTTTAAATGAATTCCGCGCGTAGAAATACCACCTATAACGCAGCTAACAAATTTGAAATACATATTATGTATGTGCAAAAAACTAAAAACCCGCTCAGAGAGCGGGTTTCAATAGTTGTAGTCGGACCTGGATTCGAACCAAGACAAACAGAGTCAGAGACTGTTGTGCTACCGTTACACAATCCGACTAAATTGTGCTCGTTTTGATAAGAGAGTGCAATGCTAAAGATTTTTTGAAAAAAATAAAAATTATTGGGCCACTAATTCTTCAATTTTCACGAAAAATATAGTTTTTGGGTGCCCGTCTACTCAATAGGCACATAAAAATATTGAATGGGTTCAGGCTGAAATGCCTCTACTGTGGACATATATAATTTTACTACACGCAATCGCGCCTTAATGAGAAGTTAAGGATATACTTCTATTTAATTTCTAGCTAATAAAAGAATAAGATGTTAGAAACTTTTTAAAAAAAGTACTCCCTTTTTACCCGCATTTCTAATTATTAAACTATCTTCACCACTGTTTTTTAAATACATCGGCCCCAGCAATGGGATTGGTGTGTATTGTAACAAGCATAAGTTAGCAAAAATATTAAAATCAGTTACTGGTCACCCTTAAAAGCAACGCACATAAACAACTTATTTATGAAGAAAAGGCTTACTCTCCGCTTAACGAACATTTTAGGTTTGAGCACCCTCCTACTTACCCTACTACTATCATTTGGAAGCAACCAGGCCAGGGCACAGGCAGGGTTTACCAGCCTTGGTTTTACGGGAAGTACTCCGCAGACGTTAGTTGTTTGCCAGGATGCGATTGCGACCAGTATAGATGGCATATTAACCATCTATGACCCGGCATCGGGGCTTACTGAAAACTGGTCAATACTCACCAACCCATCGCATGGCTCGTTGTCGCTTTCGGGGTATGTTGCTACCTCAACCGGGGCTGCAATCACTCCAGCGGGATGGACATATACACCTACCAGCGGCTTTAGCGGAAGCGACCTTTTCGTTGTTCAGATATTTAACGGGACTGACACATCTACTACAACAATCAACGTTACCATCAACCCATTACCTGCGGTAAGCGCGATAACCGGTACATTCAGCGAATGTATTGGCGCATCTACTACGCTGGCAAACGCTACACCGGGTGGTGCATGGTTTACGAGCGACGCATCTATTGCAACAGTGAATAGTACAGGTGTGGTTACTGGCCTTATAGCTGGTACCAATACAATATTATATAGTGTAACTGACGGAACTACTGGTTGTACCAACATTGCTTTTGCTACTAATACCGTTTTAACCGTACCTACAGTTGCTGCAATTGGCGGTGCTTCGGGTGTGTGTGTTGGGTCTACAACTAACCTTACCGATGCTACGGCGAGCGGCACTTGGAGCAGCTCAAACACAGCAAGGGCTACAGTTGACGGCGGCGGTACAGTGTTCGGTGTTTCAGCGGGTGCAGTTACAATAACTTACAGTGTTACTAATACATGTGGAACAGGAAGGTCTACAAAATCAATGACAGTTGAAACTTCTGCGGTTGCGGCAATTGCGCCTGCTGCTGCGGTAAACGTTTGTGTGGGCTCTACTACTACTCTTACTGATGCTACTGCTGGCGGTTCATGGGGAACAGTTGACCCTTCTATTGCTTCGGTTGACCCTTCAACAGGTGTTGTTACCGGCGTTGCAACAGGTACTGTTACTATTATATATACTGTAACTAACAGTTGTGGCACTCATAGCCAGACTAAATCTGTTACCGTAATTACAATTCCAGCTGCGCCTCCTTCTATTACTGGCACAAACACTG
>CANBTK010000048.1 GCA_947372365.1 Flavipsychrobacter stenotrophus
AAAGAAATTGGCTTTAAGGTAGGGGAGCAGGAGTCGCAGGTATTGACCAGCCATCTAGGCAACGACCTGCAGAAGATTGCCAACGAAATAGAAAAGGTACGGATAAATATACCTAATGAAAAGGAGATAACACTAGCCCACATCAGCAAGTTTATAGGTGTGAGCAGGGAATACAATGTTTTTGAGTTCCCCGATGCGCTTACCAGTGGCGACCTCAATAAAATGTATAAAATGCTGCATTACTTCCTGGTAAGCCCCAAGGCTGCGCCCATGGTACTGATGATAGCCACCTTTTACAGCCATTTCAGTAAATTGTACATGGCTAACTTCCTGAAAGGCAAGCCGGAAAAAGATGTTACTGCCGCCCTGGGCTATTGGCGCTACAAAGAAACTATGGCTGCTACGCAGCATTGGCCCCTGCCAAGGGTAGAGCGTGCGCTGCTGCTACTTGGCAAGTACAGCACAATGACCGTAGGCGTAAACAGCAATACAGACGACCGCGAGCTGCTAAAGGAGCTGGTAGGGCAGTTGCTGATGTGATAAGCACTAACTATTTTCGCTTCTCAATTTCGCCAATGTCCCTGTGGTCGTGTACAACAGCTATAATAGTAATGCATCTATTTTCAATGTCTAATTTAAAGTGGATGCCGAACGGGAACGTTCTTGTATGTACTATTCTCACCTTTCGGTAACGTATAGCATAAGATTCAGGAGAACTTTGCAATCGCTCGATCGCATTTATTACCTCATTTGTAAACTTTTTCTGCAACCCGTTACTTTGCTTTTTATACCAGGCCTTAGCTTCTTTAATATCCTGTTTAACCTCATCGAAATAAATAACACGGTAGGGTAATAATTTAGTCATCTTCCCTGTTTAATTCGTCAAATAATTCTTCAATTGGACGAAGCCTTTCCGGGGATTTTTCAACTATTCTAAGCCTAGAGTCAATTAATTTTTTCTGCCATTGTGGTAACTCCCCTTCAATTGCGTCAAGGTCGGGATGCTTTTCCCTGATAGTATTCCATTCTTCAATAGGAATAATTACGGCGGTTGTTTGCCCTAAATTGTCAGATATATATTGTAATGACATAATCCAAAGTTAAAGTGAATAAGTTGAAAATCGGAAAAATTAGTTAGAATTTCAGAAATAGCGAGGTGAATTTCCCCTAAGAATCCTATCAAAACAAACTACCAGCCTCCTCCCCATAAATCACGGGCAGCGGTATATTAGTCCCGCAATGCTTATTCATTTCCAGTATAAAGTATTTGATAAGTTCCGGCGAGTGCAGTTCATCGTGCTGGTGCATGAAGAAGTAGCAGGTTTCCAGCCCTTCGGCCATCCATAGCTTTATGCGTTGCACCCATTCGTCAATGCGGGTGTAGTCGGTAGGGTGCAGGCCATTGCCCACAAAACGGATAAAGCACTCCGGTGTAGATAGGTGCATATGGGCGCAATCGCGGCGGCCGGCTGCATCAGTGATAACCAGCCCCCTTTTTTGTTGCAGCATAAAATCAAGCAAATCCTTATTATAGCCGCCCTCGCCCTGGTACCACGCCTCATGCCGCAACTCCAGGAACATACTGATATCAGTAGGCATAGAGGCTATGAAATCGGTGATAGTGCCCAGGCTGCCGAGGTTCATTTGTGGGTGGGGCATCAGGAAGAGCGGCCCCAGTTTATTGCCAAATGCGGTAATGACGTTGAGGAAGGCATCTACTTCGGCAGTAGCGTTTTTAAGCCTGCGCATATGGGTAATGGACTGGGTGAACTTTGGGCAAAAGAGAAAGTTATCGGGCACCATGCCCACCCATTTTTCCACCTGCTCGCGTGAATGTATATTATAGAAAAAGCCATTGAACTCTATGCTGTTAAACTGCCGGGCATAGTGCGCCAGGAAATCTTTTTCCTTAGTACCCTTGGGGTATAGCTTGCCTATCCAGTCTTTGCGGCCCCATTTGGCGCAGCCTATGTAGAATTTTGTGTTGCCCTTGCCTTTTACCAAAACCGCTTTGTTCCGGGCAGGCTCTGCTGGTAAGGTGAAATCAATGCTGTTTAGTTCGTTTTCTGGCAGTTTTCCGAAATCCATTGAATAAAAGTAGCAAATAATGGCATACCAGTGCGTGGCGGCAGTGTTGGGTACATATATGTAAGGTGAATTTTTGCCCTAAATATTGTAATCAGCTTTTTTACTATTTTTAGCCTGATATTTAATTAACATGGCATCCAAAAAGAAACAGGTAAATACCCAACAAGTAACCAGGGAGGCCCAGCCAACAGCGCCGCAGGTGGAACCTGCAGCAAATGCAGGCCCCAAAGCCAGGGAGCCGCTGTTTAGTTTTTCGGGCTTCAGGCTCCAGGCAATAGTGCTGGCGGTAATAGGCTTTGTTTTTTATTGCAACACGTTTACCAACGATTGGGCTTTCGACGATATGCTGGTAATTGTGCAGAACGATTATGTGCACATGGGTTTTTCAGGCATACCCAAAATTTTGACGGGCGATGCATTCGAAAGTTTTACACAGAGCCAGAACGAAGAAAATAACCAGCTTTCAGGTGGTCGTTACCGGCCGCTTTCTATTATCACGTTTGCCATAGAGCAGCAAATACTGGGCACCGACCATCTGGCTAAGGCCGAGCGGCAAAAACTGAAGCCGGAACAACAAAAGGCGCGGTCGGATAAGTTTATTAAAGACATGCATGCCAGGCATGTGGTTAATGTGCTGCTGTATGTACTGTCGGTGGTAGTGCTGCTCTATTTTTTAAGGAAGGTTATCTTTCCGAACGACCCGCTGGCGGCGTTTATTGCGGCATTGATTTTTACAGTACACCCCCTGCATACCGAGGTGGTGGCTAATGTAAAAAGCCGCGACGAAATACTCTCATTATTATTTACCTGCCTCACTTTCATTACCGTTTTTAAATACTCCACAACTAAGAAGGTGGGCGACTTAGCTATAGCACTGTTTTGTTTCCTGCTGGCCCTGCTATCAAAGGAATATGGCGTTGTGCTTATTGCGTTGATACCACTGTCGCTCTACTGGTTTAAGGGTTACGATATGCCCAAAGCCATAAAGGCGGGCCTGGTGTACCTTATACCCCTGGGTGTGTATTTTGCCATGCGGCTGTCATCGGTAAAGGAGGCTGTGGAAGTGGGCGATGGCGATGTGATGAACAGCCCCTACCTGCTGGCTACAGGCGTAGAAAAAATAGCCACCATTATTTATGTGCCGCTCAACTATGTAAGGCTGCTGTTTTTGCCGCACCCCCTGGCTGCCGACTACACGTTTAACCAGATACCCTATACGACATTTGCCGACTACAGGGTGTGGCTGTCATTGCTTATTCATGGCGGGCTTATAGCCAGCATGTTTATCCTGTTTAAAAAGAGGCATGTGGTAGGTTTTGCCATAGCATTTTACTTTGCGTTCCTTGCGCTCATCTGCAACCTTTTTGTGAATATAGGCGCGCCAATGGGCGAGCGCCTTATCTACCATTCATCGGTTGGTTTTGCCATTATACTTGCTTACCTGCTGAGTGTGGGCTACAGTAAAATACAGCCTGTTGGAGTAGCTAAGGCTGGCCTTGCCGCGCTGCTGGTTGTGGTTGTGGCACTGTCAGGTTTTAAAACCATTACCCGCAACAAAGACTGGAAATCAAACGCAACGCTGTTCCCTAAAGATGTGAATGTGGTGCCCAATAGCGTAATAGCCAACAGCAATGCCGGGCTGGCTTACCTTATGAAATCGGACAATTATAAGGGGCAGGAGCGTATTGATTTAATAAAGAAGGCTGCGTCTTATTTTGATAAAGCAATTTCACTTAACCCAAAGTACATAATAGCCTACCTGAACAGGGGCACCAGTTACTACAGGCTGGGGGAATATGAGAAAGCTTATTCCGATTGCGATACTGTGGTGAAGTATTACCCTGTGCAGCCGGCTTTGCCGTTCCTGGCTACGCCGTTGGCCAATTACTTTACCAACCTAGGCGTAAAATTCGCAGGCGAAAATAACAACGAGGCTGCTGTAGCAGCGTTTAAAAAGGCTGCCGATGTAGCGCCCAATGATGCCAACATACTGTATAACCTAGGCTACGTTTATTGCAAGGCTGGCAGGTTGGATGAAGGCAAGGCGTTGCTGATGAGGGTATTGCAGATGAACCCGGCCCACGCCGAAGCCCGCAGCCTGTTGGCCCAAATGGGTGTAATAAAATAGGGCGTGCCTGAAATGGCAGCGGCAATATTCATTTTGAATTAACATTTGATAGCTTCGCAAAACGCAGGCACCATCATAAAAAGACTACTTTAGCCCCATGGATAGCAATGCCAGTGAGTATCCTTTAATAACTTCATCGAAACGCATACACCGTGGGTGGGCTATGTATGACTGGGCTAACAGTGCCTACAACCTCGTTATTACGTCAACCATTTTCCCGGCTTACTACAATGCCATAACAACGGTTACCGAAAACGGTAAAGTGGTTAAGGATACCGTTACGTTTTTCGGGCGCACCTTTAAAAACAGTTCGCTGTTCGATTATTCTATTGCGACCGCCTACCTCATCATTGCTTTGCTATCGCCTATACTTTCTTCCATAGCCGACTACAAAGGCAATAAGAAAGCGTTCATGCAGTTGTTTTGCTACCTGGGCGCTATATCGTGCTTCGGCCTGTTTTTTTTCAAAAGCGACACGCTGGAGCTGGGTATTATTTGTTCCGCGCTTGCGGCGCTGGGGTACTGTGGCAGTATCGTTTTTTATAACGCCTACCTGCCGGAAATAGCCTATCCCGAGGAGCGCGATAAGCTAAGCGCACAAGGCTTTTCATACGGTTATATAGGCAGTGTAATACTACAGGTTATTTGTTTTGTTTTTGTGTTAAAGCCGGAATGGTTTGGCATAAGCGATGCAACGTTTTCGCCCCGGCTGTCTTTTGTGCTGGTAGGCATATGGTGGGTTGGTTTTGCGCAGGTGACCTTTGCACGTTTGCCCAAAGGTGTGGCTTTGCCAAAGCATACCGAATACTCGCTAATTACGAACGGGTTTCATGAACTGGGCAAGGTATGGCAACAGATAAAAGCCCTGCCGGTTTTAAAGACATACCTGTTTGCTTTTTTCTTTTACAGCATGGGCGTACAAACCGTTATGCTGGCAGCAACTATATTTGGCAGCAAGGAACTGGGGCTGGAAACACAGCAACTGATTGCAGTTATTCTGGTGATACAATTGGTGGCTATTGCAGGTGCATTTATTATGGCTAAACTATCGGAGCGCTTTGGTAATTTGCAGGTACTCATGTTTGTGGTACTCATATGGATTGGCGTTTGTATTGCGGCATACTTTACCCATACCGCAACTGAGTTTTACATGGTTGCTGCGGTGGTGGGCCTTGTAATGGGGGGCATACAATCGCTGAGCCGTTCTACCTATTCCAAACTAATGCCGCCAACACATGATACGGCATCATTCTTTAGTTTTTACGATGTAACCGAAAAGCTGGCTATTGTTATAGGCATGCTGTCTTTTGGTTTTATTGACGAGATCATGAACATGCGCTCAGCTATTCTGGCACTGATTGTTTTCTTTGTTTTAGGGGCATCCGTTTTGTACCTTGCAATTAGGAAACAAACCGGCACGGGTACTCAGCCTTCTGGCGTTTAAGAATAGCTTGATACTTTCTACTAACTACTTTATACTTTTCAAATGAAATTACACACAATAAACGCGGGATACTTTAAGCTGGATGGTGGCGCAATGCATGGCGTAGTGCCCAAAAGCATGTGGAACAAAGTAAACCCTTCGGACGAAGGCAATATGTGTACCTGGGCTATGCGCTGCCTGTTGGTAGAGCATGAAGGAAGGAGAATACTTATAGACAATGGCATGGGTGATAAGCAGGACGAAAAGTTCTTCAGCCACTTCCATCCGCACGGCGATGAAAGCATAGAAAAGAACCTGGGCAAGCTGGGTTTAACTACCGATGATATTACCGATGTATTTCTTACGCACCTTCACTTTGACCATTGCGGGGGTAGCATAAAAAGGGAGGGGGATAAGCTGGTTACGGCATTTAAAAATGCAACCTATTGGAGCAATAAAACGCATTGGCAGGATGCCATAAACCCTAATGCGCGGGAGAAAGCCTCTTTCCTGAAAGAGAACATCTTGCCTATAGAGGAAAGTGGCAAACTGAAATTCGTAGAGGCCGGCGATGGCGAAGAGTGGATGCCCGGCATTAAGCTAAGGTTTATGAGGGGCCATACCGAAACGATGATGCTGCCACAAATTGACTACAATGGCACTACAGTTTTCTTTTGTGCTGATTTAGTACCCAGCGCAGCCCATACCAGCCTGCCGTGGGTTATGGCCTACGATATGCGCCCGCTGGATACGCTGAATGAAAAAACAAAAATCTTCAATGAAGCGGTTGCGAATAACTGGGTACTTTTTCTGGAGCATGACCCGTCAATTGAATGTGTTACATTGCAACAAACTGAAAAAGGTATTAAGCAAAAAGCAACGTTTAAGTTGAGCGAACTTGGTTAAAACAGAGTGAGGCCCCTGCACGGAGCCTTACTCTGTTTTAGTTACTCTGTTACATTCAGTACAAAAGCTTTTTGGTTTTTATTGCGGTAAACCAGTGTTACAAAATACATGCCCTTGGGTAGCCGGTGGATGTCCATAGCATTGTATGAGGGTGTTATTTTTGACTCCTTAATAAATTCGCCGTCAACATTTGTGATAACTGCCCAGGTAGGCTTTGGCACATCCGGCAGGTTAGCGAACGAGGCCAGTTCGCGGGTTACATTCATTTCCGCCCCTTCAAAAATATTGGTTACCTGTTCCAGCTTTTTTATTCTTCTTGAAGATGGCTTTTCGTCATAGTCAGTAGCCGTTTGCGCATATGCAAAAGCTGTTGATGCCATAAATGCAGCGGCGAGGATAAAGTGTTTCATTGTGTGTTTTTTTAGAGGTAAACTGAGTGCGTTTTTATGCTGTAAATGTAGCATGGCTATTTGCCGCACGGTTACCGCTAAAGGGGTGATTCAGCATTTTTAAAGCGAAAACCTGGGGTGAAAAAAGGGTGAGGGAAGCCCTAACAGGCAAGGGTTTGGGGGATAAAACGGGGGAGGCGAGAAGCCACAGGCAGGAACTACCCATTGATACGAATCTAAGTCATGAGATTGTTTATCTCGTTAAATACTTCGCAGGAGGGTAGTAAATTTGAAAAGCTTGAGCAGCAAATGTGTCGGGCCTTGAAATGTAGATTATACCTGGTTTAAGCACCTCATAAGTAGTTGCTTTTGGTTAGGGGGGCGGATCTTTTGGTTAATTATTGAGTTGGTGGCGGCCTATTCTTCGTTGGTTTTTAGAAACATGTTCTTTTTGTTTATCTCTATGGGATGGTTGCTGAACCAAGTAAGAAATTCATCGGATTGTGGGCGATTGTTTTTTCGCCAATCGTTAAATTCGTCTTGATATACACTACTTAATAACCAGTGATTGTAAGCATTCAGATATCCCTTCTCTTTAATAGTATTTTGGTATTCAAAAAGTACGTTCGGGAAGCTTTTATTATTACCATCTTTGTACCAATTGTCGAGAAATGCCTCTCTTATTTTGCAAGTATTCTCGTAGGTTATACTGTCCATTGATAAAATACTGAGCATAATAGTTTTTTCATAAAGAGCGCCAAATGGCAATTCAAACTTGCCTTTCTTGATATCTTTTATCGTCTTTTTATCTCCAGCATCAATAATCAGTTTGTGTAATGTGATGCTCATTTTTGTTGAGCTGTCAGATGTTGTTATTTTGATATTATCGCGATATGCGTCACCTAGCCATTTGCTAGCCTGCTCTGTTCGTTTTGAACCTCTTTCCAGATTCATGAATATTTCACAATACATCATTCCCCATACGGGGCTTTCTGTGCCGAGCCAAATCTGTGCTGCCCTGTAGTAGTTTGATGGAAAAGTAGGTTGAACCTGAATTCCGTTTTCATAGTATGACAAGGCCTCTCCGTATCTTTTTTTTAGCGCAAAGCAATTTCCTATTTCGAGAAATAGATTTCCTGAGTTTGGGAATTCTTCTATCCCCTCATTGTAAGTTGCAATAGATTTTGCACTGTCTCCTATATAATCATAGCAGTTTCCTAAAAGCTGGTAAAGATTTGGCTGTCGGTTTTTCTTTTCCTTTTTTAAATGCTCTCCTATTTCGATGCATTTGTTATAATTTTTCACTTGAAAGTAGTAGTAGCTAATTTCATATTTAATATCTGGATTACCAGGCAAAAGAGAGTCAGCGAGTGTTAGAATATAGAGCGCACTATCAAGTTTGCCTTCATCTTCAAGTTGGATTGCATATTTTAAAAGTTTCGTTGACATATCGTTTTTTTGCTGTCCATTTACGACAGATACGGTCAAGCATGCAACTGCGGCCAAGAGTATTCTTTTGAAACTCATGTATGGGCATAAGGTAGTTGGATATTTAATCATGTGCCAAATGTAAGATGTTTTATTTGGAAGTAATTAATCATTAAGGATGAACAACGAGGGGGTATTCAGGCGTTTCCCCGATCTCTTGCGCGTT
>CANBTK010000049.1 GCA_947372365.1 Flavipsychrobacter stenotrophus
GCAGCCGCGAAAAAGAGTTGTTTACTATTGATACGATTGCCTTTAACGAACTGTTCTGCAACCAGATGAAGCACAATGGCTGGAATTTCAATTCGCAGTGGATTAACAACAACGACAGCAACAAAGACGGCAAGAACATTTTCATAAAAAGCGACTTCTTTACACAAGAAAACGGTATAGTGGTTAAAAACTACAGTGCCTACCTGTGGTGGATGCTGCTGCCACAGTTATTCTTCGTCTTTATCCTGCTTTCAGTAACAGGCTTTGCGTTCCTGACTACTTACAGGGGATTGAAATCGCAAATGAAGCTTAGCCAGCTTAAAGACGACTTCATCAGCAATATGTCGCACGAGCTTAAAACACCTATTTCTACTGTTAAACTGGCGCTTGAAGCACTCGGCAATTACAATGTGATAGACAACCCGCAGCAAAACAGGGCTTACCTGGGCATGGCTACCAGCGAGATGGACCGCCTGGAACTGCTGGCCACCCGCGTGCTGAATACCTCGCTGCTGGAAACAGGCAAAATGTCGCTGCAGCGTGAGCAATATGACTTACAGAAACTGGTACAGGAAGTGCTGCAAACCATGCAGGTAAGGTTTGAGCACCACGAGGCGCACATAGCCTTTGAGGCAGCAGGCAGCAACTTTGTAGTACCTGTTGATAAACTGCATATGCAGGGCGTAATTGTGAACCTGCTGGATAACAGCCTGAAGTATGCCATTACCCCACCCAATATAAAAATCAGCCTGACAGAAAGTAACGGCGCTGTAACACTGGCACTTACCGACAATGGCCCCGGCATACCGGAAGAATACCGCGAAAAAATATTTGAAAAGTTCTTTAGGGTTCCCAATGGCCTCAGGCACAATACCAAGGGCTACGGGCTTGGCCTCAGCTATGCCGCTCAGGTTATGCGCCAGCACAATGGAAGCATAAACGTAAATAATGTTACCACTGGTGGTTGTGTGTTTACGCTTACGTTTTAGTGGGGCATGATGGCGCACCCTACCGGGGCTTACAATTTTGTATTTGTATTTATCATTTTTGTTCACTAATTTTGATTGTTCACGTAACGTAAACTGAAAATATTTGTGAACATGGATAAAAGCGGCATTATACAGCTGGCACTGGAAAACATGGAAAAAGCATTGCCCGCTAAAGGCATATGGCGTAGCAGTGCGGCAAAGGGCGATACGATTGATGGGAAGCTGGATTTCAAGTTACGTGGGCAGGGCCAAACCTTTTACGTTGTAGTAAAAAAGGAAGTAAGGAATATGGCACTAACTGGCCTTGCTACCCTTGCGGCCGCGAACAGCCCGCTCATGGTTGTAGGCTACACGCTAAATACAGCAATAAAAGATGCCCTCAGGAAACAAGGCATTGCCTACCTGGAAGGTAACGGAAATATGTACCTGGATTATGGCGGTACTTTTATATGGATAGATGGGAACAAGCCCATTGCTATAGGGAAAGAAACTGGCAATAGGGCTTTTACAAAAACCGGGCTTAAGGTGCTTTTCCACTTTCTGGCTAACGAGGGCAGCCTTAATGCCCCCTACAGGCAGCTTGCGGAAATAACAGGCACCAGCCCCGCCAATATTACCAATGTAATGAACGGGCTTAAGGAGCAGGGCTATTGGCTGCAAATGAATAAAAAGGAAGCCCGCCTAAACCATAAAAAAGAACTCTTTGAAAAATGGGTAGGCATGTATGCCGAGCGGCTAAAGCCCGCTTTGCTGGTGGGTAGGTTCAGGTTTGTGAGGCAGGATGATTTTAATAACTGGAAAAGCTTGCCACTGGAAAAAGGCAAAACTTACTGGGGCGGCGAGCCTGGCGGCAGCTTACTTACAGGGCACTTAAAGCCCGGGATGCTCGCTTTGTACACCGAAGAAAGCAGGGCAAGCTTAATGAAAAATTACAGGCTGGCACCCGATGACAAAGGAAATGTGATAGTATTTAAAAAGTTTTGGCATACAGGCGGTGAGGAAACTATTATAGCCCCGGCTGCCTTGGTTTATGCCGACCTTGTGGACGCAGGGGATAGGCGGTGCATGGAAACCGCGAATAAAATTTATGATGAGTACCTCCAAAATCAATTTTGACCAATTCAGGCACGGTGCAGGCATGCCAGGGTTGCTGGACGCACTGGGGCGGGGCTTAACCAGGTATGGGATTGACTTCTTCCTGGTAGGTGCATTGGCACGCGATGTATCGATGGCTATCAATAACCTGTCCCCGAAAAGGGCAACAACTGATGCGGACTTTGCCATCCTGATACCGGACACCAAAACCTACGGCGAACTAAAAGAATACCTGGTTAGTGTAGAAGGGTTCAATACCTATAGCGGCAATTCATTTGTACTGCTATGGGTTGATGGCACAGAGGTTGATTTATTCCCGTTTGGCGATATAGAAGACCAAGGCAAAGTGCACGTAGATGGGACTGGGTACACAACTATGCATGTAGATGGCTTCAGGGAAGTATATGAGCAGGGGCTGCCGGAAATAGAGCTGGAAAGCGGCCAAAAGTTCAAGTACTGCTCTTTACCGGGAATAGTATTGCTCAAGTTAATTGCATGGGACGACAGGCCGGAGGCCAGAAGGGACGACATACTTGATATAAGCGATATACTCAACCACTATTTTGATATCAACAGCAACGAAATCTACAATGAGCACAGCGCCCTTTTTGACGAAAACGATGCACGGCTAATAGATATTGCTGCCACTGTGCTAGGCAGGGAAATGGGCACTATCCTGAAACGTAATACTGCGCTTGCCAACAGGGTTACGGCTATGTTGAACCAGAATACAGCTATAGCTGTTGACAGCAGGATGGGGGCAATAATGACAGAATATTTCGATAATACAGTAGAAGATAATATTGCGCTGCTGAAGCGCGTTAAAAAAGGGCTTTTAGAAAAAATCGTTTAACCCACACTGGCTACTTATGAAAAAAAAGGTGCTTTATATTGAGGATGAACCTTACCTGGCGCGTATTGTAAAGGATACCCTGGAGCTGAAGGGGTATGAGGTATTGCATAAAAAGGATGGCACGCGCATACATGAGTGTATTTCTACTTTTACGCCCGATATCTGCCTGCTCGATGTAATGCTGCCTGATATTGATGGCTTTACGCTGGGCAACCATATACACAATATTAACCCGCACCTGCCTATCATCTTCCTTACCGCAAAAACACAGACCGATGACCTGGTTAAGGGCTTTGCTTCCGGCGGCACTGACTACCTCAAAAAGCCTTTCAGTATGGAAGAGCTTATTGTGCGCATGGAAAACCAACTGAAGCTAACGCACAGGGAAAGTTCCGGCATACAATCGTTGCCTGATGAGGTGGCACTGAACCAATACAAATTCTACCCCGGCCGGTTTGAGCTGCACACGCCTGATGGGATTATTAAGCTTTCGAATAAAGAATCACAGATATTGGCGCTGCTATGCAGCCACACGAATAGTTCACTTGACCGCAGGATATTGCTGAAAACGGTATGGGGCGATGATTCCTTTTTCAACTCGCGCAACCTGGATGTGTACATCCGCAAAATACGAGGTTATTTTGCCGAAGGCTCGGGTATTGAAATCGTAACGTTAAAAGGGAAGGGGTATCATTTTGTGGTAGCCTAAGGCTTAGTATCCATTGCACTGGGCTGCACCAAATGCGCCTGCCAGCCCTACTTGTTGATTTCTATTTTTTTCGCCTGTATGCCGTAGGGGGTAATAATTTTCAGCTGGTAAATGCCTGTAGGAAGGACCTCGAGGGCAACATCCGCCTTGCTGCCACTAAGGTTATTTTCATACACTATGCGCCCCATTATATCATAAATTACGGCTTTTGCTGTGCCTGAAAATCCATTAAGGCAAATACTGAATTTGCCGTCGGATGGGTTGGGGTACACATTGAATGATAATGTGCCATTCAGATCCTCGACTGCCGATGTGCGGGGCGTTACCTTGCGTATAGCTGAGTTAGAGCCGTCGGAAATGTACAGGTAATCTGAATCATCGACATACACCGCCTGCGGGCCATTGAAAGCTGCAAATGTAGCAAAGCCACCATCGCCCGAATAGCCATAAATGCCACTGCCGGCCACCGTGTAAATGATACCTGAAGGTTTTACCTCCCTCACCACATTGTTCGCAAAGTCCGATATAAACAGGTTGCCATGCTTGTCTGCAAATACATTGTTGGGCGACCATAGCCCGGCACTGGTAGCCGGGCCGCCATCACCCCAGTAACCGGGGCTCGATGTGCCAGCCACTGTAGTTATGACGCCCGTATTGGCATCAACCTTCCTTATGGTATTGTTGCCGCCGTCAGATATGTAAAGGTTACCTGCGGCATCGGTGCATACCCCATTGGGGTAAGATACCTGCGCCAGTGTGGCCGGGCCACCATCGCCGCTATAGCCGCCAAAGCCATTACCTGCGTAAGTGGATATAAGGCCAGTGGCTATTGTTACTTTGCGTATGCGGTGGTTACCAAAATCGGGTATGTATATATTGCCATGCGCGTCAAGGCAAGCCCCCCTGGGCGTTTCCAGGTTAGCCGCCGTTGCAGGCCCCCCATCGCCGCCGTAACCGCCGCCGCCGCTACCGCATACGGTAGTGATAATGCCCGTTGAGGCATTTATAACCCTCACCACGTCGTTAAAGAGGTCGGTTACATATAAGTTGCCCGCCGTATCCAGGCAAACGCCGTCAGTGTAGTTAAAAGTGGCTGCCGATGCTGGCCCCCCATCACCAAAATAACCGATGGTACCATTGCCCGCCATGGTGTACAGCGTATCGTGCGATAGTATGCGCAGGCGCAGGTTGGCATAGTCGGCTATAAACATCCGCTGGTGCTTATCTATACACATGCCATATGGCATGGCCAGTGAATAAGCGGTTGCGGGAGAGCCGTCGCCTATATATTGGGTTACGCCGTTGCCAGCTATAGTTGTAATGATACCTTGCGCCGCAGCACCTCCTGCCAGGCCAATTGCTATACAGAAAGGGAAAAATAAAGAAAGTACCTTACGCATATGCTCCGATTTATAGAAACAGCATTCAATTTTCAGAAAACCCACTACCTAAGTTACCCATTGTTTTCAAAATTCCTTGGGCCGCACCCCGAAAATATGTTTGACCAATGCCCTTAAACTAAGAATGCTTCCTTTTGGGGAAGCATCCTTAATTTATAGCATTAAATTACTTAGAAATAACAACCCTTTTGGTAATCTTGCCGCTTTCGGTTGCCACTACAAGGAAGTAAACCCCTGCTGGCTGGTCAAGCACCAATTCGTCCTGAGTACCGGTAATAACCGACTCATAAACTTTTGCGCCTGCCACGTTGTATACTTCGAATGACGAATTCAATAATGAAGCATCTGCCTGCAGGTAGAACGTTCCAGTAGATGGGTTAGGGAAAACAAGGACACTGCTTTCGTCAACACCACCCACGCCATTTGCTTTAGGCGTAGGTACAAAGTTGGTTATTTTGCGTATCCTGTTGTTGTACATGTCTGATATAAACACATTGCCGTAGGCATCAACCCACACGCCGCTAGGGCTGCTTAACTGGGCTGAGGTAGCTGGGCCGCCATCGCCTGAAAAACCAGCACTGCCTGTGCCTGCTATAGTTGTTATAACGCGCGATGCAGCAATTTTACGAATCCTGTTGTTGCCCTGGTCAGCAACGTAAAGGTTACCCAGCTTATCTGCAAACAATGCAGAAGGGCCTGAAATTTTGGCAGCAACAGATAAGCCACCATCACCCGAAAAACCTGCTGTGCCTGTACCTGCTATGGTTGTAATCCTGCCTGTAGCTGCATTGATTTTACGAATCCTTTGGTTGCCCATATCCGAAAAGTAAATGTTGCCGGCAGTATCTACGCATATGCCATTGGGGCTGCTCACCATCGCTGCTGAAGCAGGGCCGCCGTCGCCGGAAAAACCAGCGGTGCCATTGCCACAAATAGTGCTTAACGTGCCAGAAGGCGACGATACTTTACGAATGGCATTACTTCCTCTGTCAGCTACATATATATTGCCAGCCCTGTCGGTGCAGGCACCCGCAGGTACCATTAATGTGCCGTTGGTAGCCGGGCCACCGTCGCCGCCATGGCCCTGGTGCCCGTTGCCACATGCCCAGGCTGTAACACCTGAGGTAGGGTTCACCCTGAATACCTGGTCGTGATAATGGTCAGTAACAAAAAGGTTCCCTGCATTGTTAACCCAAACGCCGGATGCCGAAAGCAAAGCGCCGCTGGTGGAAACTGAAGAAATAGTGCCGCTGGCACCCGATATTTTGCGTACCGACGAACCATGGACAACAAAAATATCGCCCGCATTGTTGACGGCAACGCCAGCCGGGTAAGACAACGTTGCACTTGTTGCAGGGCCGCCATCACCACCAGTTCCCGAAGTTCCCGTCCCTACAATAGTTGAAATAATACCCTGGGCATAGGCCCCCGAAAAACCAGACATGGCAATAGCTACTGCCCACATCGTTTTTGTAAGTAATCCTTTTTTCATACTATTTAGTTTTAGCTTATTAAAGTTAAGCAAATAAAGTCCTTAAAACAAAATTTTTTTACATAAATTTTAAAAACAAAATAACGGGGAATAGCATTAATTAACTTACGATTAATTTTATTAGGAATGAAGGCCTGATAAAACAAAAACGGGCTGGCTTTTTTGAAAAAGCCAACCCGTTCCGTAGTTGTTTTATATTTTTAAGATGCCTGCTTAAGCCCCTCATACTGGCCCACCATAATCTGCGGGGTGTCTTCGGTTGCAGCTTCAATAGCGCTGGTAGGCATAACAATGTCAAGGTCTGTAATATCTTTCAGCTGTGGCAATTGTGCCGCTGAGTTGATACCCAGGTAATCCATAAAGTTCTTTGAGGTATTGTAAATCAATGGTTTACCCACCATATCTTCATTGCGGCCAGATATTACAATCAGTTCTTTTTCCAGTAGTTTCTGTATGCTGTAGTCAGCGCTTACGCCGCGGATATACTCTATTTCGCTCTTAGTTATTGGTTGCTTATAAGCAATGATAGAAAGGGTTTCCATTGCAGCAGCTGATAGTTTCTTAATGTGTTTTTCACCATTCAGCTTCAGTACAGTTTTATGGAATGCTTTTTTAGTAAGGAACTGGTACCCGCCGCCTACTTCCATAAGGTGGAAAGGGTAATAGTCAGCCTCATATTTTTCCATTATTGCGGAAATACATGTGGAGATACGCTCTGATTCTATAACTGTTTCCAGTGCCTGGCCCAGTACTTCGGTCATTTCTATTTGTGTAAGGGCCCTGTCGCTTGCAAAAATCAGCGCCTCTACATGTGGCATCAGTTGTTCAATATCCATTGCTTACCTTCTTTTACTTTTCGCTATCGAAATTAGGGCTGTTTTGCGTCTTATCGGGTTTAAGTAATACACAGTTGTTAATAACTTTTTGCTACAGGGACTGGTATCTGACAATGTGGGCGGGGTGCTTTTATTATGCCTTCAAGCCCGGCGGGGGGCATCATCCACATATGAAAATTACGAAATTTATGCGGCCTACTATACATTTTAATGTTAATTTAACCAGCACCTAACATTCTGTTTATACTATAACCTTCTTTTTGCATAACTAAATACTTCGCCGAAGGAAGGCATGGCAAAAAGAGAAGTGGATATTTTAATCCTATCCGATATACACCTTGGTACCTACGGCTGCCATGCGAAGGAACTGCTCCAGTACCTTAAAAGCATAAAACCCAAAGTAGTAGTGCTTAACGGCGATATAATAGACATATGGCAGTTCAGCAAACGATACTGGCCTACCACCCATATGATGGTGGTAAAGCACCTCATAGGCCTTATAGCAAAAGAAGTTCCTGTTTACTATATACCGGGCAACCACGATGAAATGTTGCGCCGTTTTAAAGATTTTCACCTTGGCTCACTTAAAATTACAAATAAGCTTTCCCTCAAAATCAATGATGCGAAAGTTTGGATATTCCATGGCGACGTATTTGATGTGGTTATGCAGCATAGCCGTTGGCTGGCTAAACTGGGTGCTGTGGGTTATGATGCGCTGATACTCATTAACAGCCTGGTTAACTGGTGCTCGCAAAAAATGGGATACGGCAAAATATCGCTTTCAAAAAAGGTTAAAAACAGCGTAAAAAGCGCCGTTAAGTTCATCAACAAGTTTGAAGATACCGTTTGCGATATCGCTATCGAAAACAATTACGATTTTGTGGTTTGCGGCCATATACATGCACCCGAAATAAAAAACGTAACTACCGAAAAAGGTAACGTTACCTATATGAACAGCGGCGACTGGATAGAAAACCTCACATCGCTGGAGTACACTGATAAAGAATGGAAAATTTACAGTTACGCTAATGACCCGGTAGCCCAGGCTGTAGATATAGACAAGAAAAAGCAAAGCCGCGAATCGGCCAAGGCGCTTATGGCCAGCCTGATGCTGGAGCTGAATGTCAATACGCCTTTCCAGCCAAAAGAAGGCGGGCTGGAAGCTGCGTAATAACTGCCCGGCAG
>CANBTK010000050.1 GCA_947372365.1 Flavipsychrobacter stenotrophus
CCTTCGCTGATTGCAGCAGACAGCGTTGCCAAACACGGCGATACCACTGCCGATGAGCTGGATGCCCTGAAAGCGAAACTGGACAAAGTTGTTTACCCGGTAAAAGTGGATAAACCCGTAAAATCGCAGCCAATAGTTTTATCGCCTATCTCGGATGAACCAGAGCGCAAACCAAAGAAGGGAACGAAAGAACCCCTTGCTGCAAAGGAGCCTAAGGCACCTAAGGGTGGCGGTAGTTACTACACGGTTAAGCATGGCGACAACCTATCTAATATAGCTAAAAGCCAGCACACTACTATTACCGATATACTGGCCATTAACGACATAGACCCTGACGACCTGCACCTGGGCCAGAAGCTGCGCATGCCGGGCTATGGCAGGGATGAGGAGCCGGAAACAAAGCCGGCACATGCCACGCACCCTGCTGCTGAGCATAAAGCACCGTCAAAAGCAGCATCGAAGCTGTACACGGTAAAGAAAGGCGACAACCTGTCTAACATTGCCAAAAGCCAACACACTACCGTTAAAGAAATCCTACGGTTAAATGATATTGATGCCGATGATTTGCACCTTGGGCAAAAGTTACGTTTAAAATAGGGCGGTTATAATTGCTCATCATCAAACCAAAAAACATTAAGCCGTGGCAGGAATCCAGATTCATGACAAAGTTTTCGTACCCTTTATTTCAAAAGAAAGGATTGTAAGCAGGCTGGGCGAACTGGCTGCCCTGATTAATGCCGACTATGAAGGCAAAACCCCGCTGGTAATAGGCATACTCAACGGCTCATTTGTATTTGCAGCCGACCTGTTCAGGATGCTTACCATAGAGGCTGAAATATCTTTCATTAAGCTGGCATCCTACAAGGGCACTTCATCTACAGGCAATGTGGTAACCGCTATTGGTATGGAAGAGGCCCTGAAAGGCAGGCACGTTATTATTGTAGAAGACATTATTGATACCGGCAAAACACTAAGCTCTTTCCTTCCGGAGATACATAGCAGGCAGGCAGCATCTGTAAAAATTGCCGCCTTCCTTTCGAAGCCTGACGCACTGCAGTATGATGTAAAAGCCGACTACTGCGCTTTTGAAATTGACAACAAATTTGTAGTGGGCTACGGCCTCGACTATGACGGCTTAGGCAGGAACATCCCTGAACTGTATGTGCTGGCGTAACACTACCGAGGAAAAGGAACGTAACAAACTATGGGCATTGAAACAGAATATTGCTGTAAAGCATGAGTGTTGCCTCATGCCTGTAAAAGGGGTAAAAACCTGAAAGGGCAGCATAGAATAATACAGATTCCTAAAAATATTTCACCGCCTACGGGGTTCAGCCCTTGGTTTCCATCCATTTTCTACAATCATGCCAACCCTTCGGGTTTATTGGTTTTAATGCTTTATTGCCCGAGAAAATTCCACCTTTATGATAAGCGGATTTTGGTAAAAGGACGATGAGAGCCGCCGCGATAGCGGACATTAGAGTGCCAGGCTTCAACAAAACACACCGCTGGGCTGCTTTGGGCCGCGGAGCAATAGCCCAAAGTGGCGTCTTTCTTTGCTCCTTTCTTTTTCGCCAGAAAAAAAGAAAGGAGTGGAGCCGCGGGTAGATTAAACCGTAAAAGCACTTTGCCCAAAAAGTTACATTGCAAAAGGGCCACCAATAATGCTTACTGACTGATGGATGTGTTTTTGTCGGATAACACTGGTTTTAATGCTACACCCCAAAGTGTGTAACCTCTGTTACAAACCACCAGCGGTAATTTCTTATATTTGTACATGCCCCGGCCCAATCTGCGCAAAACCTTTGCTATCCTGCTTTTCATTTGCTGTGCACTGGCCGGCGGAACCGCTGTTGCACAGGGCTGGAAATGGGCAATAGGGCCTACGTGTGGCTCACTGCAAGGTGGCAGCGAAGGCTGGCTTGTAAAAACCGATGCGGCTAACAATGTGTTTGTTGCAGGCTACTACTACGGCTACAACATCTGCTTTGGCCCATACAGTTTTTATAATCCTGTAAACTCCGCCAATACTACCCAGGCAATGGTGATAAAGTACGATAGCCTGGGCAACGTACTGTGGGCACATGCCAGCACACGAGGGCAGTCGCGCCCAATGGGCATTGCCACCGATGCCAGCGGCAACCTATTTATGTATGGGCTATTCACCACCGACACTATTGCCTTTGATGGCACAGTGATTGCCAATACGGGTTTTGATACTGCCGACCGCTTTAGCAATACCGCTTACTTCCTGGTTAAGTACAGCCCTGATGGCAATATCATTTGGGCAAGGAGTGGCCAAACAAACATACACCCTCCGGCAAATGTTTTGCATCCCGGGGCCATTGCTACTGATGCTGAGGGCAATGCCTACATAAGCGGGGTTTTCAATACACCTATATTTGTTGCCAACAATGATACCGTCGGCAATACGGGGGCCAGCAATGCCACTAACGATATTTTTGTAGCTAAGTACAACCCTGCCGGGGCCCTCGTTTGGCTCAAATCATTTGGCGGCCTTAAAGATGACTATATTGCTGACATAGCCACCAGTGCAGATAACAAGCTATACCTGGCCGGCTACTTCAACTCCGGCTACATACGGTTTGGCACCACCACATTATACACTCAATTTGAAAAGGCCTTTGTGGCATGCCTGGATACCGCCGGGAAACCACAATGGGCAAAGGGCGGCAATACCAAAAGTAAAGCCGAAGCCATTGCAGTAACTCGCCAAAACAGCATTTACGTCGCGGGCGGCTTTACTGATACGCTTTCATTTGGCGATTATTTTTTCCGCAACAACAATGGAGGGTATTACCTGCTGAAACTGGATGCCGATGGCAATACCGCGGCTGGCAAGGCATTATATTTTACAAAGCCAGTAACCCCTTGCTGCAATGCTTATGGGCTTGCGGCCGATGGTTGCGGCAATGTGTGGCTGTCATCCAATTTAGATAATGGTGCCGGGCTGGTGCTGGACGGCACCCATACCCTTTATCCGCCCACGGGCAGTACCGACCCTATGTTTTTTGCAGGTTATAGCAGCGATGGCAGCCTGGTGGGCTATGCTACACTAAAGTCGGGCGCAGGCAATAATACAGGGCTATCTAATACCGGGCTGGCGGCCGATACCAGCGGCAATATCTACCTCAGCGGCGATTACAGGCTGCAAAGCCCGTTCGTGATAGGCAATGATTCGCTCTACATTTACAATGGCGCAATAGCCACTATTTTCGTTGCTAAATACCATCCCGCACTGGCCTGCGATACCGCAATAACGCCACCGCCTGTTTACCCCGATGTACCCATTATAACTATAACGCCCAACCCTGCTGCGTATGAGTGTGTGCTGGACTACAACGGCTCATTAGGCACTGGCGAGGCCAATGTTGCCCTCAGGGATATAGCGGGCAGGCTCATTGCTACATACCCTATAACCGCACGCAAAACAATACTGCCCATCAGCAACCTTGCTAATGGAATTTACCTATGCATGGTGAAAGTAGGTGCACACCCCTTGTACACAATTTTGCTGTCGGTGGCGCGGTAATAAAATTAGAAATCAGTGCCTATAGCAAAGTAGTAGATTGGCTTTCTAGAGCCGTCAATATTCCATGCGGCATCGAACCTGACAAAGTACCCGAACATAGTAGTACGCAACCCGCCGCCGTAACCCAGGCCCAGCCCGCTGGCATCAGGCACCGTAACTGCAACAATAACACTGCCCGGCCCCAATGGGTTGCCCACTTGCGGGTAAACGTAGCTAGCAGCCCTGTTCTCGGCTGATGGCAGGAAGCCCCTCCATGCCGAACCGGCATCGCAGAATGCGACTGCCTGCAAGTTCTTCAACAATGCCGACTGTATAGGGCGCTTTACGAATGTCGTAAGCACTGGCAGGCGCACTTCGGTGCTCATAACGGCAAAGTTGTTGCCCTTGCGCGCACCTTGTTTATAACCCCGCAGGCTGGTAGCTAATGCTATGAAGCCATAATTGCCTCCCGATGGGTTATTGTTAGCCGACTGCGAAGCAATCCAGTTATCAACGCCGCCCAGCTGGTACTGCACCTGCGCACTACCGTCGGAATGCCCGTAGGCTACACGCGTGGCCCAGATAGAATTCTTATAAATTTTCCTGTAAGTGCGGAAGTCGAAGCCTATGTTGTAACAACTTTGCTTGGTGCCATTAATCTGGTACATGTACTCGCTGTACGCCTTGAACCTTGTTCCCCTCCTTATGTTGAGGATAGGGCTGATGGTGTTGTCAAATACATACTCCGCGCGGCTAAGCGACCAGAAAAGGTTATTATCAGGCAACTCGTACCTGAGGCTCAGGGAATCCTGCGCCTTCAGCGTGAGCCTATCCTGCCTGAGCGCCGTACTGAACCTGAAACTGCGCACCTTGCTGAAGGGGTAACTGATATTGCCTTGCAAAATGTTGCTTACGTTCTTGAATATGGCATCCTGCGCCTCGCTGTGGTAGGGGTACACAATAGTCCCTGCTTCTTTCTTCTGTGTGCGCAGGCCCAGCACGCTCCAGTCCAGCTTTCTTTTGGTGTTGCTGTACTGTAAAAAATAAGCAGAGCTCGCAAGGTCCACCGGTATCTGGAAACCAGCTGTTATCTTATGGTTTTCCAGCAGCTCATTCATATTTATGGTAGTAAGCGCGCCAATGCTGGGCGGCTGGTATTGCCCGTTGTTATTGGCGTATGACTGGTACTGCGTAAATAAAATACTGTTGTCAATGCGCACATTAAACATATCAGGCTTAAAGCTCACCCTGTATGGCGATGGCTTCATTTTTACGTATGCGCTGTCTGTAATAACGGCCAGCGTAGAACTATCTGCCTCAGTATTCTCCACCACATCCGGAGTATCGTTGAAATGCTTTTTCTTCTTCTTTGCCCTGACGGTAGTAGTATCAGAAAATTCAGTCTGGAAAGCATTGCCCCCCTTTATTTCTGCCTTTGTGCTTACATCGGTAGCAGGCTCCGTTAAAGGCGTATGTTTGCCGCTTGCATTTATTACACCGCCGCTGCTGGCTACCGGCTCCATTTTTTCAACCGAAAGCGTGGTAGGGACAAGGTGCTTGGCAGGCGTACTATCGGTAGGCATTTCCAGCTTATGGAAGTACACCATGTACTTCTTCTTTACCTGTATCACATCAGCCACTTCTTCCACAGCCACATTGTACTGGTGGCTTATTATGCTGGTGTTATAGTTGGTTATAGGCACCGAATATGCGGTGTCCATATTATGCTTATCGCGGGCAAACATCACCACATACTTGTTGGTGATGCCATTGCCATCATACAGGTAAGCAAAATTATCGGGGCCATACTGTATAGGCTGCGCGATATGCCCGGTAGTGATATCGGAGCACTGCAGCAGTTCCTGGCGCTGCGTTGTGGTGTTGTAGAAATAAACATTCATAGGCCCTGTGGGCAGCTCGTTCACGCCAAGCGGCACCGTCATGTTAGGCTTAGGCCTGTTAGAAAGGAATAAGATGCCCTTCCTGCTGCCGCCGCTCACAAATACAGGTTCTATATCATCCCATGCATCGTCGGTAATGTTGGCCATCTTAGAGCCCTTTATGGTGAAGGAGTACAAATCTGTCTGGCTCTTTTTAATAGCCGAGAAAACGAGCTTATCATCATCCTGCATAAAGCACATGCCCAGCACGCGGTCAAAGCGGTTAGGCGGTATCACATAGTTCTCAATCCTGCTCTTTTGGGAATTGTAAATGCGCAGGTAAGTTTTGTTGGCCTTTTTATACAAAATAGCCAGCTTATTGCCTGCGTTCGACCAGGCCATCAGCGGATAGTTGGGGTCTATCTCCTGTGTAAGGTCTTTTACACCGCCCTCCAGCAGGGTTGATTGTACATGGCCTTTGGCTGTCTTTTGCAGGTAGATGGTGTATTCGCCATCGTGCCATGCCACATAAGATATTTCTGTGCCCCTTGGCGAAACCCTGATGTCGCGGATAATAGTGTTGGGCTCTTTAGGTACTTTGAGCGAAATAAGCCCGTGGGTGCTGTCTGGCAGCTCCTGGTTAAAGGAATCGAGCGCATAGCATTTTTTATAGTAAGCCATGCATGAGTCGTAAGCCTTGGTCACCTTCATGCCCAGGTTAGCTTTGTCTTTCATGCTCTTGTTCAGGCTGGTACGCTGCTGCATATCGCCTAGCAGGGCTTTCATTTTTTCCACCCCGTAGTTATCCGCAACAAATTTCCAAAACGCCTTGCCAGCCATTTCGGGGTAGAGCTCTGACAGCTCATGGAAGCCTACGTTGGGGCGTGCATCCAGCAACCTTTTCCATTCGCTGTTAGCTTCGGTATTCCATCCGTCAACCAGATAAGCTATAAAGCCATCGGTGGTCCATTGGGGCAGGTTTATCAGCAAGGCTGTCTTAGCCATCTTCTTAAAACTCTCGCCAAATATCATGCGCTGCATTACCACCCTGGCCATGCCTGCCTGTATCTGCCTGCGCAGGTCGGTATGCTTGCCGGTATGGTACACTACCAGCTTATCGCCGACAAGGTTCCAGGTACCCGAAATGGTAACGGCTGAAATCTGTGATTCGTCAATAAGCCCTATGTTGGTTTGCTGAAATTCGTCGTAAGAATTGTAGAGTACAATATTGAAGCGCGCCGGAAACTGGCCGCCCATTTTTTTCTCAATAACTTTTATGTTGTTTTCGGCTTCCTCCGCTACATAGCGGCCCAGTTGCCTGCCTGCCTTATCGTAATGGTAAACCCTGAAGTGTTTGGTATCAAAAAATTTCCAGTCAAATTTTCGGTGCTGTATGCGGTTCTGGCCGAAGGTTTCAACATATGACTGCGCGCTTGCTGTTTTTGGCACAGCAATAGCCAGGCACAATATAAGTGCAGTAAAAAAGGAGGTAAATAGGGATTGGCCTTGCTTGGTTATGTTTATCATTGTTAACAGGGTATGACGCTATTGTTTGCGTAATGTTTAATTCATGCGCTCATTTTATTTGGTTAATACTGATAATAATAACACACTTATGGCACTGCTGCCGTAGTTTTGCAGTACAAATTAATAAAAATCTACGAAATAGAGATGTTAAATGTTGTTTTTTTTACGTTCAACCCCTTTGAGGAGAATACCTACATCATTAGCAATGAACTGAAACAATGCTGGATTGTGGACCCCGGCATGTACTATCCCGAGGAGGTAAAAATGTTCACCAACTACATACAGGAAAAACAACTGCAACCCCAGGGCATCATTAATACACATGCCCACCTGGACCATATTTTTGGCGTACAGGCATTGATGGACAAGTACAGTATCCCTTTCGCCATGCACCAATCAGAAACACCTGTGCTTGAGCGGGCATCCGATTCCGCGGCTATGTTTGGTGTTGATTTGGCTGTGCCGCCAACGCCCGATTTTTACATTAAAGAAACTGAGCCACTTAAACTGGGCGATGATACGCTTGAAGTAAGGTTTACGCCAGGCCACTCACCGGGCAGCATTTCGTTCTACTACGCCCCTGGCAACTGGGTTATATCAGGCGACGTACTTTTTGCTGGCGGCATAGGCCGTACCGATTTGCCCGGCGGCAACTTTGATACCCTCATTAAGAGCATTAAAACACAACTGTTTACGCTACCCGGCAATACACAGGTTCTATCAGGCCACGGCGGCGCCACGCATATTGACGAGGAGAAGAAGGACAACCCGTACGTTAAATAGACAGAATAAGAGTGCTTTCATTAATTACACGCGCACAGCAGAAATGAATAATGCCGTTAGCTTTGATAACTTTTTAGAAAGTTGTCAAAGGTTGTTGTATTACGGCGCCTACTGCACAATACCGACTATGAGTTATCACGACCGGCCATGCATTTTTTTGCTAACTTTAAAAATGTCAAGGCTATCCCTTCTTGTGTTGGTACTCATGTTTTTGGGTTGTAGTAGCAAAAGTGAACGTGGATACTATTGGGTAGGGACACAGAGTAGAGGGTTGGCGCAGGACACCTGTTATTTCCGACAAAACACCACTACCCGCAATGACAGCATTATACTGGAATGCAATTTTGGGGAAGGGCAATCTCAATTTTTTGTGTTCAGTGCAAAGGACAAAGCAAACGCTTATACCAACGGCCGGCTTACCAACAGAGATCTGTACCTCGGTAACAAACTCATACACAAAGCCAGTAAAACCATTTTTACATTTGTCGCAGATACTGTTGTAATTGCAGGTTCCCAAAGGGTGCCGCTCTATAAATATTGCTATGACGAAGAACATACTTACGATGCTGGGTGCAACTATTATTGGTGTCCCGGTATAGGTATAGTATATTTCTCATCAACTGCATGGGGCAATAGCTACAGGCTTTATACAAACGATGCAAAAACAGACAGTACAATCAC
>CANBTK010000051.1 GCA_947372365.1 Flavipsychrobacter stenotrophus
GTGCTCTTTTAGGGGGCATGCCCCCTAAAAGAGCACACAGTACATTTATTTCCAGAATTGAAAAGCTTGTTTTCTTTTAAAATGCAAACATAGGAGTGGCGTTTTTCTTTGCTCCTTTCTTTTTCGCCAAGAAAAAAGAAAGGAATGGAGACGCGATTAAATTAACCAATAAAGCAGCCTGTTCCAAAGGGGATTCGGCCAAAAGCATTGCCAATGTTGCCTCTTGCCATAAGTAAGCTATTTTTATCGGACAACAATGATATAAAATACCCATTATGGCTGTTCCTCCGGAGGAGGTACCCAATTTTGTATGGTTTTGGGTAGCTCCTAAGGAGCGCAGAACCTAAAAAAATGACTTGGCTACAAAGCGGCAACCCTTACGGGGTGGTACAAATTATAACAAAATAACTTGGGGGTACACGGTAGTCTTTGAAGGGGTGTGAGGGGATGTTAACAGGCCAAAGTTTCGTGAATAATTGGCACAATACAAAACGGCACAGCGCCAAGCTAAATGAAAATCATTATCCTTGCCATATTGCCACTTTTTTTTGATTGTAGCCTTATGGCGCAGCCCGCCCTTACATTGCAAGCCTACGGGCGCAATGCGTTAGATACTGGCAGCAGGCATTACAATTTGCCGCAGGCGTTTACAATGCCGGTAAGGCTGCAAAGCAAAGTTCAGCAGCCGGTGCCACTTGATTTCTACACGCGTAATTTTGGTTTCTTTTGCAAGCAGGAGCTTAATATGCATAAGGCAGGCGTACCATTATCATTTCGCCTGGGCAGCATGGAATACTGCAATATGCTGGAACAAAAAGGGCATTGATGCCTTCGCATAATGCCCTTCAAAATAATTGGATAGTAAACTCGTTTTCTTAGTTGTTTACCTTAAACCCGGTAAAGATACAATGGTTAATAACCGTGTCGCCAGGTACAACATAGTTCTGCTCGTAGGTATCTAAAATAAGCTTTTTGTCGCTCTGCAAGGTAATGTGGTACTTTTTGCGGTAGTTCGGAAGTGTCCTGTCTGCTATTAATAACGAATAGGTAGTTTCGTTGCTGCTAACTGTGCCATAAAGTACATCATAAGGTACAGTTTTTTGTACTACAAGAACATTGCTTGGCGACTTATAGCCTGCAGGGGTAATGAAAACAGTATCAATTACCTCAGCTCCACCATTACACGTAGTATAGCCTGCAAAATAACCTGTAAAGCGCGCTATGGATGCAGTAGCACAGGTTGGCCCTTCAAAGCCCGTAGGGCATTTGCAGGCACCCATATTGCAGGAGCCTCCGTTCATGCAGGTTACGCTGGAACAAGGGTCTTTTTCGCAAGAACTATATAACAGCACACTAGTGAACGCTGCAAACATAGCGGTAGTAAGGAGAATTGGCTTCCAAAATTTCATGGGTTATGAATATTTTGTGCGTAAGGTACAAAAACAAATTTAATTATTGAGCCTAAAGCCTAAAAAGTTGGGGCAACGTGTGCCGAATTGAACAACGGTAAGGTAACTACTGCCCGATAGGCTTTATTGATCAAATTCACTATTGCCCGGCAAAAAAAACGAGAGTTCGTGTTGTAGCTTATTCGTGTTTACCAAACTAAGGAAAGTCGCCGCGATAGCGGACATTAGAGTAACAGGCTTCAGCAAAACACGCCGCAGGGCTTCTTTTAGCCGCGGAGCGATAGCTAAAAGTGGCGTTTTTCTTTGCTCCTTTCTTTTTCGCCAGAAAAAAAGAAAGGAGTGGAGAGGCGATTAGAGCAACCCCTTATAAGCAGCCTGTTCCAAAGGGGATTCTGCCAAAAGCATTGCCAATGTTTTTTCGTGCTATATGTAAGCTATTTTTATCGGACAACAATGGATCAAATTGGTGGATTCGCCAGGCTGGCTATACCCTCAATCGAAACCCTCGCTGAAAAACTCTTTTATGGTAACGCCAAGCAGCGTAGCTATTTTAATGAGGGTAGATGTGTACATATCCAGCCCCTGTTCATAACGCCCCCATTGCACACGGTGAATGTCATGTTCATTAGCGAACGTTTCATAGCTGGTATAACCCAGTTTTTTCCTGAGCTGTTTTATACGGGCACCAATCTTTTTTAGGTCAGCAGTTGCGTCCAGCGACTTCAGTGACGCAACCTCTTCCTTCTTTGCCATACCGTAAAGTAAGCGAACAGATACTGCATTGTAAACCCCTGAAAAATATGTTTATTGATAAATATGGATACTAAAAAGTAACATTGAAATACTATTTTGCGTATGTTTGTATCTATGAAAACAAAGTTCATTGCTGTAATTTACAATGTATTTTATTTTAATATAAAATTACTCCCGGAAAAGCTCCTTAAATGGGCTTGCCCGGTAGGTAGTGATGGCAATAGAAACAATAGTAATAACAAATGAGCCACTATGAGCGTAACAAAGAATGTGCTTATTGAAAACGAAAAGATAAGGGTTGTGCAGTTCCTTTGGTCAAAGCCAATAACGATAGCCAGCCTGGAGGAAAGGTGGGTTATTGAGAATGCACTTGATGAAGCTATTTGCGAATATGTACCAAGCAGCAACTATATTTTGCTATCGGCACATAAAAACCCGCTGCTCAGGTTGCTGGGGAGGGTAATAATACTTAACAGCCCGTTTGAATACGCCGAGCTGGAAGATGGTTAACAATGGAAGGGTGGGTGGGATGGAAAAATGGAAAGGTACCTGGGGAGGTAGTTTTTTCTTGCTTTTGGTATTCGCCGCTGCTGGGTTCCCCCGGTGGCGGCTGAATGCCATTTTGTATTGGTGCAGCTCCAGGGCACACGCCAGTATAAAATGGCATTCAGCGTTTTAGGGTTATAATATAGCCCCATTTTACAAGGGTGGCGGGTGGTTTAGCCAAAAGCGTTCCAACCCTGTGCTACCAGTTTGTGTTTATTGCCCGACGGGGTTAGCATGTTTGCGCCCTCTTCTTTAGGCGTTATATACCCAATTACCGTTATGTCGCTGTTGCGTATAGTTTTTTCGTAGTCCTCCTGCTTTATGGTAAATAGTAGCTCATAGTCCTCGCCACCGCTAAGGGCGCAGGTGCTGGTAGGTATATTAAACTGCATGCCCATAGCTTTAGTTTCTTCGCCCACAGGTATTTTGTCTTCATAAAGCACACAGCCCACTTCGCTTTTGGTACACAGGTGCAATAGCTCAGAGCTAAGGCCATCGCTTATATCAATCATAGAGGTAGGGGTAATGCCATGCTCCTGTAGCCATTCCACAATATCAACACGCGGCTCAGGCTTCAGTATGCGGCCTATCAGGTAGTCCTGGTTCTGCAGGTCAGGCTGCACATCTTTGTGCTCCATGAATATCTTCTTTTCGCGCTCCAGTATCTGCAGGCCCAGGTAGGCGCCACCAAGGTCACCGCTTACGCATATCAGGTCATTTTCTTTAGCACCGCTGCGGGTAACAAATTTATCGGGGGCTACTTCGCCTATCGCGGTCACGCTTATTACAAAACCTTTCAGCGAAGTTGTGGTATCGCCGCCTATAAGGTCCACATTGTATTTAGCGCAGGCTGCATACACGCCGTCATAAAACTCGCTCAGTGCTTCCACCGAAAACCGGTTAGATATGCCTATGCTTACCGTAATATGTGTAGGGGTGGCGAACATCGCGCAAATGTCAGATAGGTTTACAGCCACGGCTTTATAGCCCAGGTGCTTTAGTGGGGTGTACATGAGGTCAAAGTGTACGCCTTCTATCAATAAATCGGTACTTATAACGGTCTGCCTGCCAAACTGGTCTATTACTGCGCCATCGTCGCCTACGCTAAGTATGGTGCTGGCTTGCATGGTCTCGTTGTTCTTGGTGAGGTGCTCTATTAATCCGAATTCGCCTAGTTCGCTGATTTCTGTCCTGAATTGATCTTCCATAATAAAAGTATGCTAAAGGTATTTTTGTAAGAATTTTTAAGCCCGGGTTAAAAGTATTCATGTTACCAGTTGCTTTTCAGCATTTTAAACTGGCCAACAATATAGTAAATTGCTATCCACACCACCGAAACGGCAATGAGCAGGCTGTCGCTGGGGCCTGGTTTCTTTGTCATTTTCTTAAGCATATCGGTCATAGGGAAGCTAAGCAGTTCGGCGCTACACTGCATAGGCAGGAAATAGCCTGGGTGGGCATCAATTTTCCAGTTCAGGAACTGGCATAACATCAGCTCTATGGCATAGGCATAAACCAGGAAAATGATGATGGCCATGCCGCTGCGCTTTAAGAATAAGGAAAGCGTAAGCGCAAAGCCGAAATAATTAAGGGTAAGTATAAATGTGTGAAATATTTTTACCGTGTTTTCGGCTGCATCGGCCAGGTGGGCCCCATGTGCCAGGGCAAAGAACAAGCCCTGTAAGAAAGTATAAGCTGTTACAATTATGCCGAACGCCAGTACAATCAACCATTTGGCGTGGTAAAATTGTTGCCGCTCCCAGCCGTCAATTACGTTTTGCCTGTTGGTGCGGTATTGAAATTCGTTGGTGGTGAGTATAATGATGATGATAGCGATGAGCCCCGAGAAAAATTTAGTCCAGTAGGCTACATTAGCCCATACCGCAGGGAAGGTATAGTTGACGCTCAGTATGTTTATATCGCCGCCACCCAGCTTCATGAGGCCGGAGCTGATGCCCCAGTTCCAGAGGAGCAATAGTACCATAAACATGCCAGATAACACCCAAAAGGTAGTGTACTTGCTTATTTTAAGCCATTCTATTGAAAGTAACCTAGCCATGTTTTAGGGGGTTATGTTGGTAAATGATATTCGTAATTGCCTATGCTGCAGCAACGTATTCTGCAAAAATAGGCAGGAGGGGGATTAAAACACACTAAGCCAAATAAAGCACTGGTTAAAGTGCTTTATTTGGCTTGATATTTTAGGATAATGGCTTGCTTAATAGTATGAACTGAACAAAGAATATTCAATATAATGCAGCAGCATAAGGAACAATTAGTTGGCTAACGCCAGCTTGTTCTGAGCTACCTTGTAAAGCCTGTACACACCAAATAACACCCCAGCTGCAATTAATAATGCAGCACCCCCATTAATAGGTACGTCGGTAATGCCCGTATCAAAACCAGCACCGCCATCAACTGTCTCAAAACCCGCCTGAGCTAATGTAATCATTGGCATAGACGCACAAACCAATAACATCAATACGGACAACAAGCGTACCTTCGCTTTTCTCTGAGTTATTTTCATTTTTTTCAACATGGTACACAAATTTAGAAATTGTTTCTGAAAAAACAACACGATTAACAATAAAATCACATTTCCACACACCAAAATACCGCGGTATTTATCTCATTAAACTTATTAAAATCAATTCATTGCAACAAAAAACTACAAAACTGTAAGCCGGATCCTGTATTCTGCCTTGCGGCAAAACGGTTATCATTTATCTGGGATGCTATTCGCATAGCACCTCTAGCTGCCAACCCACAAGCATCGGGCGGGCAACCCTCAATCGCCTGCTTATTTGGCATTTCAGTACGCAAGGTTTGCCCCTTTATTTTGTTGCCAAAATAAACCGTAGTCTCTTACACTACGTTTTCACCCTTATCCCTAAAAAAAGAAGGACGGTTATTTTCTGTGGCACTTTCTGTCAACCCCACTTTTACGCGGAATGCCTACCTGTTAGGTAGTGCGCTGCCCTATACTGTCCGGACTTTCCTCCCCGGTAATCAATACCGAGGCGATAACCCATTTTATAGTCATCACAAAGATAAATAAACTTTCTGTTAAAACAAGGCCGGAACGGCCTAAATAGGGGAAGAAAGGAACGAACGGTCGTTTTTTTTCACTAACGGTAGAACAAACGTACATTTGCGTGCCCGAAAGGCTATATTGATGCAAAAAATAATAAATATACTGGCCATAGAATCGTCATGCGACGAGACAAGTGCAGCTATTGTACAAAACGGAAAAGTACTAAGTAACCTTATTGCTACCCAAAAGGTACATGAGCGTTTTGGAGGCGTTGTGCCCGAATTGGCCTCACGGGTACATATGCAAAATATAATACCTGTGGTAGATGCCGCCATTATAGACGCAGGTATTAAAAAAAAATATATATCTGCGGTCGCATTTACCCAGGCGCCCGGCTTGATAGGCTCCCTGCTGGTTGGGGCATGCTTTGCCAAAGCATTCGCCCAGGCGTTGAAACTGCCGCTTATATCGGTGCACCATATGCAGGCACATGTGCTGGCGCATTTTATAGATGCCAACCCGCCTTTTCCGTTTTTATGCCTTACCGTATCTGGCGGGCATACCCAGATAGTGCTATGCAAAGGTTTCCTGGATATGGAGATAGTGGGCGAAACAATTGACGATGCGGCTGGCGAGGCTTTCGATAAAGTAGCCAAAATGCTGGGCTTGCCTTATCCAGGCGGCCCACTGGTAGATAAATATGCCAAAGAAGGTGACCCACTTAAATTTAAGTTCCCGTTGTCAGAAATGAAGGATTACGATTTTAGTTTCAGTGGCGTAAAAACCTCCATACTATACTTCCTGCAGGCACAAAGGAAGGCCGACCCGGATTTTGCTGCCAATAACATGGCTGATATCTGTGCATCTGCACAATACACTATTGTAAAAATGCTGATAAGCAAGCTGGAAAAGGCTGCTAAGCACCTCAATATAAAGCATGTAGGCATAGCCGGCGGAGTTTCGGCCAATAGTGGCCTGAGGCAGGCGCTCGCTGATGCCGGCAAGCGGAACGGATGGGAAGTTTATATACCCCGGTTCGAATATTGTACCGATAATGCTGCTATGATAGGCATAACCGGCTACCATAAATACCTGAGCGGCGATTTTGCCGATATGGCTGTTAGCCCCAGCGCAAGGGCAGCCTGGTAATGAGCAATAACTACTTCCAGTTTAAGCGTTTCAGGGTAGAGCAGGGCATGTGTGCCCTCAAGGTGACTACTGATGCCTGCATACTTGGTGCATGGGCTCCCGTTATGCCCGGTGTAGCCCGGGTGCTGGATATAGGTGCGGGCACCGGCCTTTTGCCGTTAATGCTGGCACAACGGGAAGGCAATATTGCAATTGATGCGGTAGAGATAGATGAAGCAGCAGCACCGCAGGCCCGCAGCAATGTGGCGGCAAGCGAATGGGCTGAGCGCATAAACATAATTACCGCAGATGCCTGTGAGTACAGAAGCGCCGAAAAGTATGATATGGTAATATCCAATCCCCCTTTTTTTAATAATAGCCTGCTGAGCGGGCAGGGCAGCAAAGATGTAGCCCGGCATACCCTTTCGTTGAGTTACAGCAGTTTGCTGGAGGCAATAACCCGCAACCTATCAGAAAGTGGGTATGCTGCCATCCTTTTGCCATTAGAAGAAAGCAAAACCTGGGAGGCACTTGCTGTAAAAAACGGCTGGTATTTTTTCAAGAAGCTGGAGGTGAAGCACCGTGAAGCTTCGGCAATAAAGAGGGTAGTAATGCTGATGAGCAGGAAGTTTATCGCCGCCTGCCAGTGCGAAAGCCTTACTATACAGGATGATGCCGGCAACTATACCGATACCTTTACCCGTTTGCTGCAGGCGTATTACCTGAAATTGTAGAAAGCTTCAACGCCCTTTTCTTTGTAATAAAGTATAATGACACCAGCATCCATCCCACCCAGAACAGGTAGGCGCCAATATGAAAACGCTGCCGTAGTATTTTATGTGTGAAATCGTCATCAAAATCGGCATAGGTTAAATAAAACCCGCCTATAGCCGCCAGGAACAAAAGGAAATGGATGATTTTAGCCACAGTATACCCCATAGCTTTATCCAGCAACGATTGCATAAGGTATAGCGCCAGCAGCGCGCCATAAACCACAGCCGCCCCCATCCACCACGTTTTCAGGAACTTGTATTCCTTATGCACCAGGTTAATACCCAGCCTGCCTGCAAACGACATTTGCGACATCAGGTAGCCGGAAGCCAAAGATATAATTGCCAGTAAAATAAGTAGTTGGATGGCCCTTTTCATATTGCAGCAGGAGTGATTTTTTAATACCTCTTCCTAAAAATAGAACGGAGCATTTACTTGTTATAGTAGATGCTCCGTTGATTTGTTTACTATGTTTATCGTGCCTGTTTGATTTTGCCCTGCAAAAATGATTGCAATAACATGTCACCCTTTAGGGCAATGTCGTTTAGTTAAGCGTATTATTGCATTTTTGGTTGCGCCTTTGAAACCTTGAATAAGCTTTGGACTGCGTCTTTGCGCCTTTGCGTGAAACAGCTTTTTTCCTTAGCTAAATGACATTGCCCTTTAGGGCCAGGGTTAACGCCAGAAACGGAACCCTACACAACTTATTGCATGTTCTTAGCATCCTTCAGGAATTGCTCCAGGCCAATGTCG
>CANBTK010000052.1 GCA_947372365.1 Flavipsychrobacter stenotrophus
TATCGGGGTGCAGCATGTCCCTCATCCTTAATTGCCCTACCACTTCTTCTTTGCTGTAGCCTACCCATTTTAGGCAGGTTTCATTAATGGCAATAATATAACCGTTGGCATCCAGCGTAAAGTAGCCGCATGGCGCGTTGTTGTACAGCTCTTCATACTTTGCTGTAGTGCTGCTTTGTATAAGGGTAGCTGGTTGGTAGTTGGTAATGTCTTGCAGCGTGCCGTAAATGCCGGTAAGCCCGCCCTTGCTGTTAAAGCGCTTCTGCACTATGGCGCTGATATTTTTTTCACGCCCCTTCTTGGTAACAATTTTAAAATCCAGTTGTTCTACCTGGGCCCTCTTTTCCAGCATCCTTTTATTTACCTCATTTACCCGCTCAAAATCGCCGGGGTGTATGAAGCTCATTATAGATTGCTCACTCAATTTTTCTTCGCCGTTATCATAGTCAAGCAGGGCATACATGCCCGGTGTCCAGGTAGTTTGCCGGTTAAAGATATTGAGTTCCCAGCTGCCTGTTTTGGCCAGCGCTTCCGATGTTGCGAGCTGTTCCCTCAGCAGTACTTCCTGTGTTACATCCTGGCGGATGGTAAATATCCTTGAAATTTCATTGTCCTTGTTAGTAAATGGCAGTATGTTCAGGTTGCTCCAGGTAACAATGCCTTTTATGTTCTGGTTCTTAATTACCCCGCTCCAGTACTTGCGCTCTACAATGCTGTTAGATATGCTATTGGCCTGCTCCGGGGTAATATCAGAAAGCTTTACTTCGCTTATGTTTTTCCCCAATAGCTCCTCTTCGCTTAGCCCCACCATCCTGCAAAACTTGTCATTGGCATAGACCAGGTTCTGGTGTGTGTCCAGTATAGAAACTGTGGCTATCTCATCGAGCGTAGTGCGGTAGGCTTCTGCTTCATTTTTTTCGCGGCGCAGCTCCAGCAGCGACATTACCGATGCTGTAAGTATGCGCAGCGATATGCGCTGGTAGCTGTTAAGCTGGTGGTGCTTGGGAGACATTACGCACAGTGTGCCCAGCCTGTAGCCATCCTTGTTGACCATGGGTATGCCCGCGTAAAAGCGCACGCCGGCATCGCCGGTAACCAGTTGGTTCTGCGCAAAGCGGGAATCAGATAAAGGGGCGTTTATTTCAAAAATTTCGTCGTCGAGTATAGTGTAGCTGCAAAATGAAAATTCGCGTGGCATTTCCTGCGGGCTTATGCCTACGCTGGCTTTGGGCCATTGCCTTTTTTCGTCAATAAGGTTAATGAGGGCAATGGGTGTATTACAGATTTCGGCCGCTAACTGGGCCAAGTTATCAAATTCCTGTTCAGGGGGGGTGTCCAATATGCCGTATAGTTTTAATGCTGCAATTCGCCCCTGTTCAGTTTTGGGGGCGGGAATTTTATTCATCATGCCTTGACTGTCTTAAAACCAAAACAATATTAAGCAATTTTCCCCCTTCTGGTTAGTGGTTAGCCCCCTTTTGGCGGTTTTTTTATATTAAGTTAAGGCCGCGAAAGAATAATACCGCAAACAATAGCGCCTATACCATTATCTACCCGAACAGCAATTTGTATTCGGCAATAATTTCCTTCAGCGATTGTTTTATCATTGGCCTTATTTTCTCCAGCTGTAGCAAAGTTTCTTTTGCAGGCGGCAGGGTGTTAAGGCTTTGCTCTATGCTATCGAGCGCATGGAAAATAGCATCGGCCCCCATTATGCCTACTGAGCTTTTAAGGCTGTGGGCAATGGCCTGCACTTCGGTATAATTGCCGGCTTTGTGGTGCCGGTCCATCTCATCAACCAACAATGGTGTTTTAGAAAGGTAGATTTCCAGTATCTCTTTTACCGCCTCGTCATCGTTGCCAACTGCGTTTTTAAGGTAATTGATATTGACCAGCTTCTTGTGTGCGCCATTTCCGCCCTTGTTTATAAGGTTGTGTATTTTATGGTTAAGTTCTGCCGGGTTAAATGGTTTTGATATGTAGTCGTTCATGCCCGCTTTTATACAGTTTTCACGTTCGCCCTGCATCACTGACGCGGTCATTGCCATTATCGGCGTCTGGCATTTCAGCTCCTTCCTTATTTTTGATGTAGCCTGTATGCCGTTCATTTCGGGCATCTGTATATCCATCAAAATAAGGTCGTAGGTATTTTCGGCAAGCATTTCCAGCCCCTTAGGGCCATTTTCAGCCATTGACATTTTTGCTCCCCATTTTTCAATGGTGTACTTAGCTACGCGCTGGTTCATCAGGTTATCTTCCACCAGCAATATGTGGTAGCCTGCCAGCGAATGTAGCTTCGCATTCTCCTGCTTGCCTTTTTCCGCCGCCCCTCCTGCTTCCACAGGCTTAAAGTTAAATGTAAAGGTGAAGGTGGTGCCATGCCCCTCACGGCTCCTAACCTTAATTTCGCCTTTCTGCTGCTCTATCAGTTGCTTGGCTATGGTGAGCCCCAGGCCGGTGCCACCATATTTGCGGGTGGTATCGCTCTGAGCCTGGGTGAAGCTCTCAAAAATTGTATCTATTTTATTCTGGGGTATACCAATGCCCGTATCGGTAATGCTGAATTCCAGTTTTACATTATCTGCAGTGCTTTCTTTAAGTATTACCGTAATGCTGATACTGCCTTTGTCGGTAAACTTAAGGGCATTATCGGCAAGGTTCAGCAGCACCTGGTTCAGCCTTACAGGGTCGGCAATTAGGCTGTCAGGTATCAGGCTGTCAATCTGCGATATGAGTTGTATTTTCTTTTCGTCAGCTACCGCCTTCAGCGTAAATATGACGCTGTTTATCAGGTTTTTCAGCGCAAATTCTGTTTCCTCAAAAACCAGCTTGCCCGATTCTATTTTGGTTACATCAAGTATGTCGTTAATGATGCGGATCATATTGGCCGAAGACTCCTTTATGCAGTCTACAAATTCCTGCTGCTCTTCGGTAAGCACAGTAGTATTGAGCAAGTTGACCATGCCCACAACACCATTCATAGGCGTGCGTATTTCATGGCTCATTTTGCCCAGAAAGGTCTGCTGCATTTCCTTGGCCGCTGTGGCCAGCCTTGCGGCTTCCTGCATGGCATCCTGCGTTTTAAGCCGCTCCGTAATATCGTGCAGTGCAAAACGATAGCCAACTACGTTGTTGTTTTTCCTTATCAAGGTAGCTACTTGCTCTATCCAAAGCCTTTCGCCGGTTTTTATGATTATAGGGAAAAGGAAAGTTGTTTCCTCTGTTTTATCCAGCAGTTGTTTCTGGTAAAAGGCGATAGCTTTTTTGCGCCACTCGCCATCGTATATGGATGCAAATTGCTTGCCAATAAGGTCTTTGTCGGAATAGCCGATTGTCTTTTTCAGCCTGTTGCTTACATAGGTAAACCGCCCTTGCACATCTGCGGTAAACATCATCTGCGGCGAATCTTCAATAAGGCTGCGGTACATCAATTCACTTTCTTTGAGCGAATTGTACATTTGTTTTAGCTCCGTAATATCAGCCACGAATGCGTGTATGAGTGTAATTTCATCCTTATCGTTAAACGTGGCATTGGCGTGTACGAGCCCGTAGAACGGGCTGCCGTCTTTATGCTTAAAGGTGAGCCCCTGCCCACTTAAATAGCCACCTTTTTTAAGGGCCGCCGCATTTTCGGTATAAGCCTGAATGCTGTCATCTGCTAATATATCAACGATAGCCATCCCCCCGGAAACATCACCTTCGGTGTAACCCAGCCATTTTAGTTTGGTATCATTAATTTCTATGAGCTTGCCATCTGCATCAGTAACGAAGTACCCTAACGGGTACTGTTGTAATGCATGTTCTGGAAATGAGCCTTTACGCCCTTTTATCAATTGCTCCGCCATCTTCCGGGTATTTAAAAAAAGATAAGGTTAACCAGTTACGGGTTAGCATGTGCCCAACCCCCAACCAAACTTAAGGTATATAGGCCAAAGGGCAAGGTTAAGTAATATGTAGCCTCTTTTCGCGTGCGGCGCAAGAGGTAGCTAACTATGCCGCCCTCATTATTGGCCGTCCTGCTTCTTTTTCTGTGCATAAGTAATCAATGCGATAGTTTCTTTGGTAAGCGGCTTTATAAGGTAGTAAACAACATTTTTATTGGCTTGGGCTTTTTCCATATCCCGCTTGTCAACCGACGAAGACAGTATATAGATCTTGATGCGGCTCTTTATTTTTTCGTGCAGCCTTTCAAATTTTTCCAGGAATTCCCATCCGTTCAATCCTGGCATATTAATATCCAGGAACAATATTGCGGTATCGTTATGGGCGTCGGACGAATACTCTACTTCAAGGTGTTCAAAGCCAGCTTTGGGTTCGGTGAAAGTCGCTACCGGTGCATCTTTATATAACTTCTCAATGCAAACCTTGCAAATTTTGTTATTCAGGGCGTCATCATCAATTACAATAAAACGTGTTGACTTATCCATAATCAGTTTATTAGCAGGTATTCAAAGTGTAAATTAATGTTTTTTTTCCATCTACACCTAGCCCTGGTTGTTAGAAATTTCAAATTCCAATTTAAATTCTGTCCCCTTACCCACCTCACTGAATACGCTTATTTTGCCGCGCAGCGTTTCCACCTGTGTTTTTACCATAAACAGGCCCATGCCCTTGCCTTCGGCAGCCTGTTGATGAAAACGTTTATACAGCCCGAACAACTGCTCGCCATTCCTTTTAAGGTCAATGCCGAGCCCGTTATCTTTAAAAGTGAGCTCTATTTTACTATCTGTTTTCCGGCTTGTTATCTCTATAACGGGTATAAGGTCGGGCTGTTTATATTTTAAGCTATTAGAAATAAAGTTATAAAAAATACTGTGCATGTAGCTTTTGAGGGTAAGCATCTCATCTACCTCGTCAAAATTACATTTTATCTGGAAAAGCTCTGTTTCGGCAAGGCCTGAAATCGTGTACTTAATGTCTTTTACCAGTTGCGAGAAGTACACCATTTCCTTGTTTTCGGCCACCTCATGCTTCATCTGCAAAATGCGGTTAAGGTCGGTGATAATGTTGTCCAGCTTCTTGGCCGATGTCCTGAGCCCGTCCATAAAGAAAACCTTTTCGGATTCTTCAATCTGTTCGTCGTTGAGTGCCTCGGCAACCCCCAGGATATTGGCTACCGGTGCCCTGAGGTTGTGCGAAATGATGTAGGCAAATTGCTCCAGGTCTTTATTACGCTGTATCAGTTCGGCGGTTATCTTCTTCTCCTGTATTTCCGATGTTTTGCGTTCGGTTATATCCCTCAATGACATAATAACCCCCAGCATCTTTTGCTCCTCCGACCATACCGGGTGGAAGTGCGCGTAATACCATTTTATCGTGCCATCGGGCTCAGCGAAGCTAACCTCAAAATTCAGGTTCACCCCCGCAAGGGCGCCTTTGAGCGACTTCTTCACCTGGGCCCGCATATCTTCAGGAAAGTAATCAATGGCGCTGGCACCGTCAACAACCCCTTTGTTCAGGTGCTTGATAGAAAACTTTGAAGCCGGATTGTTAAAAGATACCACTTTAAGGTTCAGGTCAAGCAATACGTACACAGTCTCCGTGTTTTCAAAGATGCTCCTCAGGTTCGCCTCCGATTTCTGTAGCAATTTTGCTGCCTGTTTCCTTTCTGTAATATCCTGTACAGTCCCTGTTATTTTTAATTGTTTGCCGGTCTTTTCGTCATAAATAATTTCGGCGAGCTCGTTGAGTATGCGTTCCGTACCGTCCCTGCGTATTATCCTGAACTCAATATTGTATTCGCTCTTATTGGCGATCGCATTATCAAGCGTGCTTTTTATGAGCGGATGGTCTTCGGGATGCACCAGGCCCTTAAAGAAATCGGATGTTAATTCAAATTCATTCGGTTCTATTTCGTTAGGCTCAAAGCCAAAGATCCTGTAGGTTTCATCGGTCCACTTAATAGGCGACCTATTGGAGGCATCGCCGGAAAGGTCTACTTCCCAGCTGCCAATATGCGCTATGCGCTGCGATGTTATGAGCCTTGCTTCACTTTCCTTTACCTGGTTAAGTGCCGATAGCTTGGCTGTAACATCGTTGGCAATTGCCAGGTGGCACTTTTTATTTTCAAAAATAATATCGGAGGTAGATATCTCTACAAATAAAATGGAGCCATCCTTTTTTACATTTTTCCAGATGCCTTTGTTATCGCCGCCACCGGGTGCAAACATACCTTCGCTGCCCGTGGCGCCTGTCTCAGCTTTCAGCTGAATATCGTGGGCTGTCATTGACAGGAATTCTTTGCGGGAGTAGCCGTATTGGTCGCATGCGGCCTTATTTACGTCAAGGAATTTCAGTGTTTCGGTTTCGATAACGCACAGTGCGCTGGGGTTATTTTCAAAAAGGCTGCGGTACTTCTCTTCGCTTTCCACCAATTTGATTTCGGCCTCAGTATGCTCCGAAATATCCCTTATAAACCCATTGAGCTGGGTAACATTAAGGTTGGCATCGCGGGTAATAAATATTTCGCAGTGTATGTATTTTATCAGCCCGTTCTGTGTGGCTATCCTGAACGTATATTTTTGCCTGTTCCTGTTTTTCTTAGCTTCTTCGGTTGTTTGTTTTACAAACTCTACATCGTCAGGGTGTATTTTATTCAGGAAATTTTCCCACGATGGCAGCACTTCGCCGGGTTCATAGCCCAGTATCCTGTATTTTTCGTCAGACCAATATGTCGTGTTGTTTACGAGGTCTTCCCTCCAGCTACCAAAATGCGCCAGCCTTTCGGCATCCTTCATTAAAGTTTTGCGGGTTATCAGCTCATCGAAAAAGCGTTCCTGTTCGGCTTTCAGGCTTATCTTCTCTATAGCGTTCATTACCGCTATAGGCAGCCGCTCTATGCTGTCTTTAAGTATGTAGTCGTGAGCGCCTTCTATAACCAGCTTGGTAAGGTAGTTCTGGCTTATCTTTTCGGCAATAACAATAATAGCTGTAGTTACCTGGGCCTTATTTATTGCCGCCAGTGCGTCTTTGGCACTTAACTTAGCTGATGGGTGAAAAATGAGTACGGCATCATAGCCCCCTGTAGTTATGGCATTCGTAAACCCCTTTTTATCGGTTACGACAGTGGTTGTAACCGAAAAGCCAGCCTGCGCCATAACCTTCTGAATCTGAAATTCGTCCGAGGCCTCGTTTTCAAGCAACAATAAATTTAAAGTAGCCATATTGTGGACATAAATTTATAGTTTTTTCCGGCTAATCTGCAAACAAAATGCTTTTGGGCAATTTATATTTCCTGAGGTGGGTGCATTATTGGCAATGTGGCTGCCAGCATGGGCTTCAAACAATTGTTTTCACACCCTTTTAACCCAAAGTGATTGTAAACATGGGGTTGAATAACGAAAATATTTCAATGTGAAAAACCGGCTGGCAAGGCACATTGATTATCAACCCTTTTTGCAGCCGGGGTAAGCGTTCTTGAGCGCAGCATTTACAGGAAATGCCTGTTGCGCTTCCCTTATGCCATTGCCACCTTTTCAACAGCAGTATAAAGGTTGTAGTAAGCGCCCTTTTGTTGCAGCAGCGACTCGTGGCTGCCGCGTTCCAGTATGTTGCCGTGCCCCATAACCAGTATTTCATTGGCTTTGCGTATGGTACTCAGGCGGTGGGCTATTACTATTGATGTACGCCCTTTTATGAGCGTATCAATAGCGTGCTGTATCAGTTGCTCGCTCTCGCTGTCAACCGAAGAGGTGGCCTCGTCTAAGATAAGTATAGACGGGTCGTACAAAAGTGCCCTGGCAAATGACAGCAATTGCCGCTGCCCCTGCGATAGCGTATTGCCCCGCTCCATTACCTCAAAATTATAACCGCCGGGCAAGCGCATAATAAACTCGTGGATGCCCAGCATTTTGGCTACCTCTTCCACCCTTGCCTGCGGTATATCTTTATTCCTGAGCGTAATGTTATCGGTTATGGAGCCACTAAACAGGAAAACATCCTGCAATACTATGCCTATATGGCTGCGCAGGCTGTATATGTCATATTCATTGAGGTTCCTTCCATCAATAGTTATCTGCCCGCCTTCTATTTCATATTGCCGGTTCAGGATACTGATGAGGGATGACTTGCCCGCGCCTGTATGCCCTACCACTGCCATTGTTTTGCCTGCTTCCAGCTTAAAAGAAATGCCTTTTAGCACAGGCACGCCGGGCTTGTAGCTAAAATGCACATCGCGGAATTCAACTGAGCCGTTTA
>CANBTK010000053.1 GCA_947372365.1 Flavipsychrobacter stenotrophus
TAACGCCAAGACAAAATACAATCCGATGATGAATCGTTGAAACAACCCTGCCTTGAAATGCACTACTTCTTAGGCTTCCTTTTCATTGGCTTGCCGTACTTGGCTTTCATTTTATCGGAGTGCTTTATCTTGTTGGGCACCTTCTGGTTCTTGAGTGATTTTTCGTGGAAAGCAGGGCCAGATAGCTCGCGCTTGGGCAGCTTTATCAGGAACTGCTTCATTTTTACTTTCGGCAATTCATCGTCGGTCAGCACATCTGATATAATGAGCCCTTCAGGCAATGGCAGCTCAGGCACCTTGTAGTTCATCAACCCTTCAATAGCGGCAAGCTGGTCTTGCTCGCGTTCTGTGTTAAAGAGGATAGCCATGCCCTTTTTATCGGCACGGCCGGTACGGCCTATGCGGTGCATATAATGCTCCGGCACTTCCGGGGTATCAAAGTTGATAACGTGGCTTACTTCCGCTATATCCAGGCCACGGGCTATGATATCGGTGGCTATAATAAACCTGTATTCGCCAGACTGGAATTTATTAACGGTATTGAAACGGTGGTTCTGCTCTTTGTTGGAGTGTATCACACCAACGGCTTCAGGGAACTTGGTATGCAGCTCGGAATATACATCATCGGCCAGCGCCTTGGTTGCTACGAATACCAAGACCTTCGTCATGCTTTCGTCCTGCGTGAGCAGCAGTTCCAGCAGGTTTACTTTGGTGTAGAAGTTCGGCACCCGGTACATGGCCTGGCTTATGTTGCTTAGGGGCGTACCTGTGGGCGCTGCTTCTATTACCGTTGGCACGTTAAAGTAGTCATTCATCATTATTTCCACCTCATCAGTAATGGTGGCGGAAAACATCAGGTTTTGCCTTTTGGGCGGCAGAACATCCAGTATATTATTAAGCTGCACCCTGAAGCCCAGGTTCAGCATTTCATCCACTTCATCAATAACCAGCTTCTTTATTGCCTTGAGCTTCAGGTGGCCGTTGTAAACAAGGTCCAGCAGGCGGCCGGGAGTAGCCACAACTACGTCGCAACCGTTTTCGCAGGCATTAGCCTGTGGCTTCATATTTACGCCGCCGTAAGCGCCTACAACTTCCAGCGTCATATAAGCGCCTACCTGTTTCACTGCTTCTACCACCTGCACTACCAGCTCGCGCGTAGGCACAATAATAAGCACCTGCGGGAACCTGTCTTTCGCAAACTTCCATTGCCTGAGTATTGGCAGCAGGTAAGCAAACGTTTTACCTGTACCGGTCTGGGCTATGCCGCACACATCTTTGCCAGACATGATAACGGAAAATGCCTTGCTTTGTATGGTTGTAGGGTTTACATACCCCAAATCATCCAATGCATCCAGCAATGGCTTATTCAAATTTAAATCACTAAAATTCATATTAACTCCCTTAAATATGCGCGAAGATACTCCAATCCTGACTGGCAACGCCACAGAATGATGGAAACCCGCCCTTACGGCCCAAATAGCCTACTTGCCGCTCACGCAATCGGTATATTTTCCACTGGTTAGTTCGCCGGTGCCACACCAGTAGCAGCGCGGGTTGTTGTGGATAGATGCTGTGTGCAGCTTATTGCTGCAGTTAAAAAACTTAGTGTAGGTTACCCACGTAGCACTTGTGTCATTGCTCATGCGCCCCCTTAGTTCATTGGCACTGGCAGGGTTCTGGCCAGCCATACTGTACTGCTTATTATAATCATACTCAAACGACCATGCCGGGCTGGTAAGGCTGGCATTCAGGTAATAGGTTTTATAATTATCAAGCATATAAGTGCCCTGGCCATAAGTGATGGTTTGTATCGCTGGGTAGTTCCCATTGCTGCGCGAAATGGAGGGGGTAATATGCACAAATGAAACAGGCTTCTTATTGGCATCATATATTACCCTGAAATCATCCATGTGCGTATGCCCGGCAAAATTGGCGGTTACGTTATCGGCGTATTTTACTAACATGCCCAGGAAAGTAGTATTGTAAACAGTATCCCACATCATGGTAACCATACCGGGCTTTGTGGAGCCATAAACATCTACACCCGGTGGTATATGGTAGGCCAGCCAAACTTTGTTAGCTTTTGTGCCCAGTGCCGCATTAACGCGCAATGTACTGTCCAGCCATGCCATTTCAGCCTTGGCACCATCGGTAGTATTGCCATCGGGGCAAGTGTTAACGTACTTCTTTGAGAAGAAAATAGTGTTCATCATTATCAGCTCGTGGCCGGGGTCTGATTTTGGATAGAAAGTGTAGTAACCACCTTTAGAAAACTGATCTATGAAAAGGCTGTCTTTAGCTTTGTCATTATTGCGCTGCAACGGGGCCCATGCCTGTGCAAACATAGCCAGGAAGGGGCTGCCGGGCGCCAGGTTATAGTCGCCGCAATAAGAATCGTTATTACCCAATACAGGCAGCACAACCGTATTGGGGAAGTACTTATTAAACATCCATGCGGTAAAACGTATGGTATTATTGACAAAATTCCGCTGCAGGCCGGAATCGGCTATATTGTTAGCTAGTTTAGTAGTGAAGTTATGCGCCAAGAAATCGCCGGTTACGATAATGTATTTAGGCTTGGGCAACAGGGTGCGCATCTGCTCCATAGCCGATTTAAACAAGGGGTAGTTGGCATCCGCGCCATCGGGGCTTATATCCCGTAGCAGCGACCTCTTAAAAATAGAATCCCAGCCTGTATATTCGGTAACCAGGAGCGAGTTGAGCAAAGCAGGGTCGTAAAACGGATTGAAATGGATATCTGAAGTACTGATTATCTCGCCTTGTTTGGCCACATTGCCTTTAGGCTGTGCATTGCTGCCCAGCGTTATGCCGGCTATTAATAGAGTAAATAGAAAATAGAATTTATGCTTGCCCATTATGGTTAATTTGTGCCCCAAAAGTATAAAAAACAAAAGAAGGACGGCACCTTATTAAAAAAGCGCCATCCTTCATATTACCTGTCATACCTTTCGGTTGCGTGTACCGTTAGGTTTCTATTTCTTTTTCAGCTCGTCCCTTATTTCCGCCAGCAGGGTTTCGGTGGCTGTTGGTGGGGCTGGTGCCGCCGGGGCTGCCGCGGCTGCTTCACTCTTGCGCTTCATTTTCTCCAGTGCCTTTATCATCATAAACACGCACAAAGCAATAATAAGGAAGTCAAAAACTGTCTGCACAAAATGGCCATACGCAAAAATATTGGCACCAGCCTTTTTGGCTTCATCAAGCGAATGGTACACATCCCCGTCTTTGCCTGCTTTCAGCACCACAAATTGGTCGGAGAACATTTTGCCGCTTGGGGCTACCATGCCTATTACCGGCATCAGCAGGTCCTCAACCACCGCAGCAACAATTTTGCCAAAAGCTGCGCCTATAATAACACCGACCGCCAGGTCCATAACATTGCCTTTGAGGGCAAATGACTTAAAATCGCTGATTAAACCCATAATTGTATTTTTAAAAAGTTAGAATTTCCTTACCAAACCTAATGTAAACGCTTCTTTAAATTGCACCCAACCCAACCCGGCACCAGGCTGGTTTTTATCGGTTGTTGTGGTGCCCACTGTTTTGCTGTACGGGTTGTCGTTGCTATAAGCAACAGTACAGCCGATGGTTAAGCCCAGCCATTTGGTGGCTTTCCAGGTAATCAGGTTATCCCAAAGTACCTGAATATTGCCGGGGTTGTCTTTTTTCGGGTTGCCGTTGTTATCCTTCGAATCTTTGGCAAGATAGTTAGAATATAGGTCAAGGCGTGTATTAAACGTCATCATTTTGGTGAGCTCCACCATGTAGCGCGTGGTAAAATACGCACCAAATTCATACCTCGATGTTTTGCCATAAGGGATACCAAAAGCACCCTGCGGGCTCAGCTTGGTATAAGTGGCGCTGGCAAATGTTGCCCTTGCTGCTATGGGGGAAAGGAAGAGGGTAAAGTTGGTGCCTTTGCGGTATTCTATACCGGCGGCCAGTGTAAGGTAGGCTGGCGACAGCAGGCCCGATGTAGGCATGGTATCCCATCTGGGCTGCGAATAATCGAACCCTTTAGTGAATTGCGACTTCATATTGAACAGGGCGGTGTAAAACAAACCCTTGTTCTTTTTCATCTGGCTGCCATACTTTGATGTAAAGTCAATACGGTCGTCAACTTTACGTGGTACAAAGTTGTTGGAATAAACATAGTTGAGGCCGTAGTTCATATCCAGGTTATTGCTCCAAACCCAGTTGTGGCAATAATGTACGAGGTAGCCATTAAAAACACCATTTACTGCCAATGACGCCAATTCGCCACCGGGGGGCCAGTTGTGTATAAAGCCCTGGTTGATGCCTACATTTATCATGCCCCCATGCACCCATGCAACAGTATCTTTATTTTCGGTAGATAGTAATTTTTTAACGTCATCTACTTTGGTTACCTGTGCGTTGGTGCTTGCAGCAAATAAACAAAAAACAAAAAAGGCTAACCTTGCTTTCATTGGCTTCAAATTAATATATAAAATTAAAGCCGCAAAAATAACCGAATAATCTTACCCATTAAAAAAAGGTTTGTTAGCGGGTAGTTATGGTAAAAAATGAAACCAGCCATAACAGCCTCATTGTGAATACCTTGCAGTACGATTCCCACAAGGTATTCACCCGGAGGTGGTTATTCGCCCCCACTTTGGGCCAGCAGGGACTGTAATAAGCTATTAAAATTATTAGCCTTACCGCCCAGTGTTGTAAAGAATTTTTTATCGAATTGCTCCACTGCCTTTACTGCCTGCCGGGCTAGTTTTATGCCTTCGGGCGTTAGCGCTACGGTTTTGGCACGGGTATCGGTGGCATGCTCCTGGCGTTGCAGCAAGCCCTTGGCCTGTAGGGTGCGCAGCACCGTTGAGGTAGTCATCGGGTCTATTTTAGTGTGGTTAGACAGGAGCACCTGAGTAATAGGGGCATCGTGCTGCGAAAGCCAAAGCGTACTGGCCAGCAGCACAAACTGCGAATGGGTAATGCCATAGGGCACCAGTGCCTGCCTTATTTCGCGCTGCCAGAGGTTGGTAACCTGCCATAGCAGAAAGCCGGAGCTTTCTTCGGGGGTTTCTACACTAAATGCCTGCTCCTTTTTCATAGTTTACTTGCATATTTTGCCTGTGCGGCCATTTCGGTGGGCAGGCCATCTACTATGCCCTGGGCTACAATTTTGCGCCACAAAAAGCCTAGAGGCCCTTCTACCGACATAGTAGTGGTTATTTTAAGGCCGTCCGCCGTGTCTTCAAATATATGCGTTCCGCGCATTTTAGCCAATGGAAAATTCGTTTGGTCCACAAACTTCTTGTTTTCGATTGTTTCCACCAACTGTATCTTAACCTCCGGCGCACCCTTCGGCTTCAGCAGGAAGAAATTCCCTTTTTCAAAGCGGCCTTCCATTTTGGCATAGTCTATGCCTGCATCCCAGTTGTGCCAGTTGTTTACGTCGGCAAACAGTTTCCACATTTGTTCTTTGGTGGCTTCTTTAGTTACGATTGTGTGCGATTTTACCCACATAATTTGCTCAGTTTTTTTGTAAATAATTTTATTATAAGTGCAAATATAATAAGCACACTTACAAAATCAAAATTTATTTCTGAAAATAGGCCAACACACACCTAAAAAGCAAACAGGGCCAGCCAAACGGCCAGCCCTGTTTATTATTTTAAAGTCGTATTGATTTATCACCTGCCAAATACCCGGTGCCGCCTTATCACATTCAGCCCGCTTTCGTTGGGCTGCAGTGCATGGGTGGCATTTTTAGGGGCGGGGCCAGGTAAGCCAGCCAGTTGGTTATTATCAATCAGCGACTTAACAAAACTCTCGGTAGCTTCTACCTCATCAACCGTTGGCGTACCGCCGGCCGTTATGGTTACCTGCCCGTTGCCAGCATCTTTAACTGTTAGCGCAACGGCTATAGGCACATAGGCTACCGCATTTTTAATAGCGCCTACATGATACAGCTTATTGGCCTCTACTTCCACACTCCCGTCAGGGTGTGTAGAGGCAGCCCGCAAAAACTCAAAACCCAGGCAGGCAAGCTTTTGCCTAATTATAGTTTCATCCATACCGTAAGCCTGTTGCCCTAATTAATTCAACAGTTGCTGTTATAAATTTACGCATTAATCGCTACAACACGCCCCTATTAATGGTTAAGGCCGCAATCAATACGTACGCGCCTCAGCACATAAGCATTATCCTCCAGCCTTATTTCGTGCGTATGGGTAGGATGGGTATCAGGCTCATTGGCACGGGTTACAGCCATTGCCATGCCCTTTGCCTGTTGCTTCATTACTTTTACGCGGCCACGGCGCAACAAATGCTCAATAAACGTTTTAGCGGCATTTTCGCCGGAAGTAGGCTCTACCGAACCAGTACCCGGCGCAGCACTGCTGATTGAAAACATCTTACTGGGCACCTGCTCGCTGGCGGTATGTACCATAATACTATCCATACCCAGCCCGTACTCGGCTATATTGATACTGCTTTGTGGCAGGTCCTTGGCTTCTGCGGGCGAAGCCATCATCATCATTACATTGGCTGGCTTAGGCGCTACAGCAACAGGCGTGGAAGGCGACAAGATACCGTGCCTTATAAATGCGCTGCGGATGGCCTGCCCATAACCTATTTTAGCGAAGCCTGCATTGGCCACCTCTACCATTTTGTGGGCTACCTGGCTATAGAAAGCCGGCACAACCGATGCACCGTTAATGCCTGCCAGTAAAATCTGCGCCATATCCTGGCTTACCTGCAGCAGGCTTTTTTCGTCCTGTGCTGCCTGTAGTTTAAACATACCGCCCAGCCCCTCAAAGAAAGCGCCGGTAAACACGCGTGAGAAAGAATGCGGCTCTGATGACAGCACATTGGCCGGGCCAGCTGAAGGTAATTTGTTCGGGTCGCGGTAAAAGAATGAATTCACTGCGCTGCGCAGGCAGTCAGCGTCAACAGCATCGGGCGAGCTCTGCCTTATGGCCCAGCCCAGTTGCTCTGCAAGCCTGGATAAGCGCGATGCCCTGTAGATAGTGCCTCCGGTTTCGGCCAGTACGCCATTGCGCAGGCTTTGCAACTGCAAGCCCACCAGTATTGCGCTCATATCGCCGAATGATTCGTGAAAAGCACCTGCTTCCAGATAGGCGGCATCCCACAACTGCGGCTTTATGGCATCTAGTATAGCATGGCCCTGCTCGTGGCATACCACATCGGGGCTTTCGCACGAATATACGGTGCGGCTGCTTACGCGGCCATGAAAAAACCGCAGCCCTACCCTATCGTAATAAGCGTTCAGGTCATTGCCGTGGTCCAGGTCAACCGGCAGCGTTTTGCCTACCTGCCACGATGTGCCGGGCAAGTGCGAGCTCCAGAAAACCGAACCGCGGTTCAGCGCATCGGCCGCAGCCCAGTAACGGAATTCAGGAGTACCCGGCGGGTAAATTTTCGCTGGTGGAACAGCCGTAGGGTGTTCAATACTTGTAGGCAGCGTAGTTGACGAAAGCACCGGCGCAGGCTGCTGTACCAGTTGCCCGCCATCAGGGTGGCTACCCGCGCCAGGGTCCTGCTCCCATGCCGAAATTATTGCCGGGGCTGGCTGTGGCTTCACCTTTGGCTTTGCTGTGGGTTTGGTGCTGGCCGCAGCTTTAGTAGCGGGCTTAGCGGTAGCCTTTGTGGCTGGTTTTGCTGCAGCTTTTGTAGCTGGCTTCTTAGTTTCTACCGCAGCTGGTTTTACTGCGGGCTTGGATGCTTTTGCCATTGTGTGCTTTTAAAAAAATTAAGAATGATTATCTGTTCCTGTATTACTCACTTCCTTTATTATAACGTTATTATGCTAAAAGTAAATAATAATTAAACCTATTACCAACTATTTTAAAAAAAGTTAACAAAAGAATATTTAACATAGGCAATGCTATAAAAGCTGCTGCCCGCCAATGGGAAACGAATTGTTACAAAACACCAGGGCACAGCTTTCGTACCACTGAAAATGTTCTCCAAGCGCCCAATGAATGAACAACGGCGCTAAAACCCTGTTAGCGATTAATTGAAACTATAAAGCCCCATTAATGGGGCTTTATAGTTTCAATTAATCGCTAACAGGGTTTTAGCGCCGTTGTTCATTCATTGGGCGCTTGGAGAA
>CANBTK010000054.1 GCA_947372365.1 Flavipsychrobacter stenotrophus
TGGCCATGTACTGCCCTGCCCTGAAACCTGTTTCGCCACATGGCAGGTGCGGGTAAACATGCAGCGCCAGTATGGCTTCAGGCCTTGGGTTTTCAAGCACACCGGCTTTTATCATGAGGCTGGCACCACCCGGGTGCTTTTCCTCGCCCGGCTGCCACAATAGTTTTATAGTGCCTTCCCACTCTCCCTTCAACTCGTTAAGTATGCGGGCAGCGCCCAGCAGGCAGCTTGCGTGCACATCGTGCCCACAGGCATGCATTACGCCATCGTTGGTGGAACGGTAGGGTACGTCATTAGCTTCTTTTATAGGCAGGGCATCCAGTTCAGCCCTCAGGGCTATGCATTTTTTGCCGGGGTTGCGGCCTTCTATCAGGGCTACTATGCCTGTGCCGGCAATACCTGCTTCGTGGGGTATGCCCCATTCCATCAGCTTACCCGCCACGTATTCCGATGTGTTGTATTCTACGAACGAAAGCTCAGGATTGGCATGTATATGGTGGCGTATAGCCTGCACTTCGGGAAAGTATTGTTTCGCTTTTGCGCGTATTTTATCAATCATCTGGATAGCTGTTAGCTGTTCGTAAAATAAGGCTTACAAGATAAGCAAGTTCCGGCTAATGGCAACTGCGTATGGCCAAAAGCCTGTTAAGTTGACGGCCCGGCATTAATGTATGGCCACGACATCAGGTACTATCATACAGGGGCTGTAGGTACCGTTGGCCTCACGGAACATGCTTATGGCATCTTCGCGGCGGCGGTAGTCACCGACCTTTACCCTGTAGGTAGGCGTGGCATAGCTAAAGTAGGTGGGAACGCCGGGGTAATGCCGCATAAACTCTGCTTTACGGCGCATAGCCTCCTCCCTGCTTGTACCATAATAAATCTGCACCCTGAAGCCTGTGCCATTATACCTGCCGCCCCTGCTGGTGCCGCTTACCGTTGGGGTAAGGTACCTTACTTCATCGGCCGTAATGCCGGTCTTGCCTATTTTTTTATTACTGCCCTTTACCCCGCGCTCCTTCTCTATTGATTCACGGTATTCCCTTATTTCTTCATCGGTCGATTTATTGTTGGCTGCATCAGCCCTTTCTGCTTTGCGGGCGTTTACATAAGCATCCCTTTCTGCCTTAGTTTCTTTCTCTCCCGCAGTTACTGCTGCCTTGCTGTTGCTTTTTGCCTTGGCTGGCCTTTCTACTACCGGGGCTTCTTCTGCATCTGGATTATACAGGTATTTGGCTTCCTTTGCTGGCGTATGCGCAACGGGGCTGGCAGCATTTGCCTTCGCTCCCTTCCTGGGCGCTTCAGCATCTACTTTTACTTTATTTTTCTTAGGCTGGGCGCTTACAGGCCCGGCATCCCCTTCCGATGCCCTTTCTACTGCTTTCGCCTTATTGAGCAGCACTGCCAGGCGAGGGTCGGTATGCACCGACACATTACCTTTTTCCTGGGCCACAAGGCAGCCAGCAGGCAATAAGCACATGAAAAATACGATATAGAATAACCTGTTCATCGGGGGATTGGAAATGTAAAATTAAGGAAATATTGTTAAATGATATGCGGCGCCTGGGCCTAGGGACGTTGACAAAATAAAGTAGGCCGCCTAACTTGCTCTTTTCCCTTTCTGCTTCATTGTAAACTCCTTAAAATAGCTTGCTATTCGCAGGTTTTTCGCTTCGCATAAAAGAAAAATAACTGCGTCATACAGCCTACTTTATTTCGTCAAAGCCCTTAAAACAACATTTGCATAACACACCTTCATAGTAATGGCCCTTACCCCTGATAGCTGGTGCCACCCCCCATTGGCATATCAGCCAACCCCGCCTTTGCCGCCACATATGCAGTATGTTGCGCGTATGTTTATTACCTTTAGGGGATGAAGCGGGCTGCCTTAATTCCTCTATTGTTGCTGCTGGCCTCCTGCCACAAGGACAGGGGCCAAAACTCATGGGCGGCTATGCACCTGAGGGGCGAGGCCAAAAGCCTGGAGGTTGTGGAATATAAGGTTAGCAAGAAGCCAATAGCCACTGGCGAAGATAGTGTGCTGAACAAAGCCGCTTTCCAGTTTAATAACCGGGGCTATATAGCAACGGAATATGTATGGCTGAGCAATGGGCATTTTAAAAGGTGCACCTACAAATTTGACAATGCAGGCAAGCCAATGGAAGCACTTAAGTACAACGACGACAGCACCTTTTGCTACAAAGCACTGTTCACGTACAGGGAGGATGGGCTGATGGCCGGGCAAAAACAGTATGACATCCACAACAGCCTTAACCTGAGGATTGTTTACCTCTATGACGAAAAAGGCAACAAGGTGGCCGAAAGCTCTTACTGGGAGAATGGCAAACTACTGAACAAATACACCTACGTGTATAACGGGCAGGGGCTGGAAGCCAGCCGCAATTTTTACAATGCCGATAGTGCGCTGGTAATGCGTGCCACCTATGCCTACAACGATAGCGGCTACAAAAAAGAAGAGCATAAGTATGGCGACGAAGACGAAAAGGGATGGCTAACCACATACAGCTACGATGCCTACGATAAACAAGGCAACTGGGTAAGCCGCACTACAATGGTTGATGGCAAGCCTGCCAGTATTACCAAAAGGGTAATTACTTACTATTGATTTTGTACTAGCTAACGCTAGGAACGCCGAGAACCACCGGGCACTGCGTAAGGCCTGGCTACTTCGTTTTTTTCGCCCAGATGAGGCGCTCCAGCCCTTTCTGCGAGGTAATAATACTGGCGCGGTAGGTAGGCACAATATCCCATTTCTTCTCCGATTCGTTCCATTTTTCCGAAACTGCATTCCAGAGTACTTGCTTGGCCCTGTTTACAATAAATACATTGCCGTAGGGGCTGCAGATAGATGCAAAGATATCGTGGTTAGGCAGTTCCTCCACATTGCCGAAATGCGACTTGTCAAACCTCTTTAACTGTACCTTTTGTGCTTCTTCCACCGGGCATTCAAATTCCCATACCTTCTCCATATGCTGCTTGCTACTGGCAGGCTCCTTCATCATTAAAATGGTAGGCAGGCCTGTAGTATCGCAAAGGTTGTTGTTAAACAGGTAGAGGTATCCCTCTTGCGACCGCTTGCAGCTGTGCTGCTCGCAAAAAAAGCCTTCGCCATCCAGGTGCCCGTTAAACTCATAGCTGCGCCCATAAGTAGCTACTATATTGCCCGCAGGGTATTTTACCTTAACCACCTGGCTTATGGGCTTGAAGCTGATGTAAATGTTTTTATTCTGCTCGTCAAAAAAGAAAGCGTTCTGGTGCAGGTCCAGGTTCACCAGCCCATTGGGAATTTTGCGGTAATACAGGCTGGCAATATCAAAATGCTTCGATGACTTCCATGACCAAACCACCTTTCCATCCTTATCATATTCCAGCACCGTGCCGAATAACGTACTCCCGTACATTTTATGGCCGGGGTCGGGCTTCATGTCTTTTTGGGCTATTTCGTAAAGGGAATTATCCTCCGGTATTGGTGTTTTGTACCAAACCGTTTCATTGCCCAATACCATGTAGTGGCCGTTTTTAAGGCGGGTAAATTCATGGTGGTAATGGTTGGCATCCTCCAGGTTCCGGGGCTTCTTGTCTTTGGGCATGTACCACAGCACTTCGGCATCATAATTTACCTCCATGGCATTTTCGCCTACCAGCAAAGTAATAGTGCCGTGTGGCGTTAGCTTCATGTCGCGTACCTGCGCCGTTTCGGTAACAAAGCCGGGGATGTTGGGTAAATACCAAACAGGCAAGCCAGCCATATTATACATGCAGCGCGTTGCATCAACAAAAACGTAGGCATCATTATATTTACGCTCATTGGTTATGAGCCTGAAGCGGGCTGTTGCGGGGTCTAGCTGAGGCACTTTCAGAGTACTGAAATGGTGCAGGCTGCCTTTGGCTTTGTTGGCTTTGTTTACTACCCGCCATGTATATTCACTGCCAAACGATGGCACTTCCGCTACTACCCTATTTGTTTTAGTTTCGGTTGACTTAATGATATTCTTTTCAAACGCTTCGGTAGTGGTATCATTGCCCGAGGCAATTTCAAGCAGGTATTTGCCGGCCGCAGGCTGTGGGAACGAGAAGCCTATAATGCGGTAGTGCAACACCCTGCCCTCCGCAGGCTGCACCTGGGCATTAGCTACTATTTGGATAAGGCAACAAACTAAAAATACCGCAGAAAATTTAAACATGCTTAAGCCCGGTTTCAATTAAAAGTAAAGCTAACAAATATTGGCTAATATTGATTTTCACCTTTGCTGCAATGCTGCTTTAAAATCTCACGCGAAGGTGCTAAGGCGCAAGAACCCACCTTAGTATTTGAGAATTAAGAGGCGCAAAACGCAGCACATGCAGATAAACGTTAACAATAAGACGCGAGTTGCATAAGTAGCCCAACCACTCTGCTGTCGTAAATTATTGCTCCTTAATGCCGTTGTGTGAAACCAAATCTAACAAAACAGTTCGGCCCTATGGGGTGCTAGGGCTTCCACCCCATACCAGGTTTTCAAATTCCTTTTTATCAACAATGATACTGCCCCTGTAAGATGATGCTGTAAGCCACTTCTGCTCCACCTTGTTCCATTTCTCCGGCTGGGCTTCCCAAAGCAGTTGCTTATTGCGGCCTACTATAAACAGGTTCCAGTATGGGTGGCACATTGTGGCGAATAGTGAGTTATCTGGCAGTTCCATAATATTGCCGCCGCTGGTAAGTATGCCCCTTTGCGGCTTTTTGCCATTTACTTTTGCAACCGGGCAATCGAATTCCCACACTTTCTTCAGGGCTCCGTTCGGGATTGTTGGCTCCTGCATGATAATCAACTTTGGCACGGCATCAATGTTAGCCATGTTGTTGTTGAAAAGGGCCAGGTAGCCATGCTGCACCTTCTTAATGCCGTGCTGTTCGCTAAATAAGCCGTTGCCTTTTCCCGGCATGCCTTCTTTAAATACTTCGCCCCAGGCATTGAGCACATTGCCCCCGGGATAGGCTATTTTAAGTATCCTGCTTATGTTCTTGAAGCTCAGGTAAACCACCCGCTCCTTTTCATCAAAATAAAATGAGTTCTCATGCACATTCACTTTGGGTTGGCCAGCGGCATCTTTACGGTTATAAATATCGGAGCCCGCAAAGTAAACCGATGATTTCCATGACCAAGCAAGGTTGCCTTTTGCATTATATTCTACCACTGTGCCGAAGGGCTTCTTCTCGGCACCGGGCGCTGCGCCCGCATCAGCCACATACTCATTCCCCAGCAGCATGTAGTGCCCGTTTTTAAGGCGGGTTACTTCGTGGTGATAGTGGTCGGTGGTGTCGCCGTTCCCTGCGCCGCTACCCCTGCTTTTCCATAACACATTGCCATTATAACCAATTTCGTAAGCCGTTTCACCAGCCAAAAAAGTAATAGTTCCTACGCTGGTCAACTTCAGGTCGCGCACCTCTATATTGCCTCCCACCACGCTATTGGGCAAATACCATACTGGCTGCCCCTGCATATCGTACAAGGCACTGTTGCCGTCAACAAAAACATGGGCATCTTTATACTTTGCCGCTTTGCGCATCACCCTTAATCGGGTATTATTGGTATCTACGTCGGGCGATATGCCTGTGCTGAAATGATGTATTTCATCAATGGGCGCAACAACATTTTTACCGGCAGCGGTAATGGCCCAGGTATATTGCCCGCCAAATGCAGGCACCTTTCCTATAATTTTGTTGCTGGTACCCGTTACCGAAATAGTAACGTGCTTCCTGAATTCTGTTTCGTTGGGGTAGCTGCCATCTGCAATATCAAGGGTATATGTTGTAGCCCCGCCTACCGCTGGCACAGAGAAGCCAATAACCCTGTAGTTAAGTATAAGCCCTTCTGCCGGGCTTACCTGCGTAATGCCAATATATGGGCTGCCAATTAAAAGCAGCAGCACTGCCATAAGTTTATACATGCAAAAAGGCTTCTGGCATTAATACAAATATCATACTAATTGTACACTAAACTTCGGCATGAGAACATCCCCTCAGGGCTTCGCCCGTGCCTTTGCAAGCATCCTTTAAAGGGGAATAGCTATGCTGCGTTTACTTTTGTGTTCAAACTACTGCTGATACCATTTTTTTAAATGTTCAATCGGTATTATTATAACCCAAATTGGGCGAAGCTATCAATTGCTTCAGGTTTTATAAACCTGTTATCAGCCTTTATTTTTCCTGTTTATGGCTTCCAGCATGGCATTGTGAATGTGGCCGTTGGTTGCCAGTGTTTCCCTTTCAAAAACATTATAGGGCGAGCCTTCAAAATTGGTAATTACTCCGCCAGCTTCCTGCACTATCAGGTAACCCGCCGCAACATCCCACGAGCTAAGGTTGTACTCCCAGAAACCATCGAAACGGCCACAAGCCACCCAGCACAAATCGAGTGCAGCAGAGCCGAGGCGGCGTATAGGCAAGCCCTCCATTATGAACCGCTCAAACACTTTTATTGGGTGCTGTTCTGATTCCGGCCATTTATAAGGGAACCCAGTAACCAGGCAGGCCTTTTTAAAATCGGTTTTGGTAGATACTGAAATAGGCAGGCCGTTAAGCGTAGCGCCCTTGCCTTTTTCGGCAAAGAACATTTCATTCATCATGGGGTTATAAACTGCCCCCAGCAGCAAATCGTCCTTGTGTTTCAGCGCTATGCTTACACAGCAGATAGGTATGCCATGGGCAAAGTTCACCGTGCCATCAATGGGGTCTATTATCCATTGGTAGTCTGATGCCTGTAGCAACTCGCCCACCTCTTCACTTATAATACTGTGCCCCGGGAAGTGGGACTTGATAACATGTATAATCTTGTCTTCTGAAAGCTGGTCTACTTCTGTTACCAGGTTATTGATGCCATCTTTATTATTTACTTTAAAGGTGCCATTAAAATAATACTGGATAATCTTTCCTGCTTCAGCAGTAGCCCTCAATAATACTTCTTTCATATCAGTCACCATATACTACAGCTTTATCTCTTTTCCCAAATAATAATCAATAACTTTCAACTTAAAAATAAGGTCGTACTTAGCAATAACCATGTTAGACGCAGCCGTAAACTGGCTGTTCTGTGTTACCAGCAGGTCCACAGTGCTGGTAAGGCCCAGGTCATACCTCTTACGGGCAAAATCAAGTGCCCTTGTTGCTGCATCATTAGCCCTGCGGGCTGCATTGTATTTCTGTATAGAATTTACTGCATTGTTGTGCGCTTTATACACATCCTGCTTCAGGGTAAGCTCAGCATTGTATTCGTTCAGCTGCTGCGAAGCCAGGTTTATTTTGGCCTGCTTAACGCCATAACTGGCCTGCCAGCCATTAAATATAGGTACATTCAGGCTCATGTAAACCGAATGCCTCAGGTTATTATCAAACTGGCTGTTGAAGGGCATCTGTTTAGCAACAGTAGTATAACTTGGCTGGTAAACCGTAAGCAGCGCACTATCGGGGTTAGGGCTCAGGCCGGCATAGCCTATGGGAGTGCCGGAGCCATCGCTTTTGTAAGTATAGGTTTGGTAATTGCTGGCATAGTTATCGCCCACCTGGTAGCCCAGTGCCAACTGTGGCGACCGGCCGCCCTTTGCCGCTGCCAACCCTTTTTCAGCAGCGCTCACGCGCATTTTGCTGCCCCTTATAGAGCCAAAACGTTCCCTCGCTTTTTCATAAATTTCCGATGGTAGCAGTGTTGATGCTATTAGTTGCCCCTGTACTTCAGCATCTGGCGCCTTAATAGCAAATGGCTCGTCAAAATCCAGGTTGAGCAATGCCTTAAGGTCAAGTATTGAAGAGTTGAATGACGATATGGAGTTGATAAGGTTAGCGCTATCGCTGGCAAGCTGCGACTCCAACTGCGCTACATTAAGCTCAGGCAGGCGGCCTGCACCGGCGAATGCCCGGGTCTGGCTCAGTTGGGCTTTCGTTACCTCAATCTGGTTTTTGCTTATGTTTATCTGCTCTTGTGCCAGCAGTGCTACCAGGTAACCGTTTGCCACACTCAGCGAAACATTGTCTTTAAGCTGCTCCAAGTCAGCAAGCGATGCCTCCAGGCTAAATTTATTGCGGGCAATATTATTTCGTACCTGCAGCCC